>CALJNE010000001.1 GCA_937982115.1 uncultured Bacteroidales bacterium
TTTAAATTTTAACAAATTTTACAATTCTGCATTCTTAGAATTACTTGATTTAGTGACTGGTACCTTTCACTCTCTTTCAAGATTTGATTAAGTCTCCTTATTTTTGATTTTTTATTCATTTTTTATCCGACTTACTCAAAACAAATTTTTACAAATTTAAATAAATTTTTTGTAATTATTTAACTCCTCTGAAAAAATAAAAAATATTGACCCTCCAATATAGATTTTAACTCTTCAAAAACGATTAATTTAAAAACTCCTTAACTTTCGAAAAAACCTTATGTTTCAATTATAGGTCAGGAGTTATTAAACTATAAATTTTAGCAAGCGACAATTTTAATTCATATTTAATATATAGATATTCGGCAAATTATCTTCGATAATTTAAGTGGCTTCGTACTGAAACGTATATTTCTTTTAGTAGTTTTATTGTTCGGTTTGGAGTAAGTTGTTTGTGTTGTATTAATTACTTTTAACTTTTACCTTGTACCTTTTCCCTTCTACCTTCTAACTTTTCTTAAGCAAGAATTCCCTGAAGATTTCCATGTCCTCGGAAAAAGTAATTTTGAGGTTTGAGTTCTCACCTTCGATGATTTGAATTTTAATGTTTGGATTCACAAAATTTAATAATCCGCAGTCGTCGGTGAAGGAAAATCTGCGAACTTTTTCCATGTTATTATAGGCATCAAAAATGGTTTTCAGTCTAAAACCCTGAGGTGTTTGAGCATTAAAAACATTAGATCTTTTGGGAATTTGATTTATGTTTTTATCATCATCAACGATATATACAGTATCCGTAGATTGAACGGCAACCGAAACTGCATCAAAAGTTTTTAGAGCATTTATTGCTGATGCAATAATTTTATCGGAAGTATTTGGTCTTACGGCATCCTGAATTAAAATAATATCGTTTTCGGGATCTGAGCTTAGCTTTACAGCTTCAGAAATTCCGATATATGATGATTCACCACGCGTTTTACCACCTTCGATTAGAGAAATAATTTTTGAAAATTTGCTTTTAGTGGCGATCTGACAGGTACGTTGAAAATGATCGGGATTAGCAACCACAATTATATGGTCTATCAAATCATTTTTTTGGAAACGTGAAATGCAATAATCTAGAATAGTTTTACCAAAAACTTCAGCAAATTGTTTAGGTAAATCCGTTCCAAATCTATTTCCTGCCCCACCGGACAATATTAATGCAAAGACTGCCATAAATACAAAAAAAGCCTGATAAGTCAGTTTAAAAAACTAACTTACAGGCAATATAAAATTAAATAATGTTATTCTTTTGCAACAGCTTCGTAAGCTTGAGCATCCAGAAGATTGTTTAATTCGTCGGGATTATTAATTTTAATTTTAATTAACCAACCTTCGCCATAACAATCTTTGTTAACTAAAGCAGGATCATCGAGGATAGCTTGATTAACTTCAATAACTTCACCGGAAACAGGCATATAAACGTCAGAAACAGTTTTTACTGCTTCGATGCTTCCGAAAGCTTCTTTTGCATCAAGATTTTCACCTTCGGTTTCAATTTCGATAAATACGATGTCGCCTAAATGTGTTGCAGCGAATTCAGTAATTCCTACAAAAGCGTTTTCGCCATCAACTTTAATCCATTCGTGAGTTTCGGTGTACTTTAATTCTTTTGGGAAGTTCATTTTATTAATTTTTTTTATGATTAAACAATATTTTTAACGTTCAAAATAAATCATATTTTTTTTAAGTTGCAAGAGTAAATCTCAAACTAACTCCAAAATTTGTGTTCGAGGTTGGAAATGTAACATTCAGAGTAGGTCTATTGATAACCTGATCGTAGAAAATTCTCAAATTGAATCTGTTGCTGAGAACGTAATCCGCAGAAGTTTTTATTGAATAAATCCTTTGACCTGCTGTTGGTTGATTAAATCCTTCTTCGAGTTTTCTGATTACAGTGAGAGTATTTCGTATTGAGAAATCCAATCTCACATTCAAATCACTCTTGAAGTTTCTGGCCCTACCTCCGGAATTAATGGTAATTTCAACATCTTTAAATCTATAACCTGTGCCAATCACATACTCATCGTTTTTCATTTCGGAGAGCTGATTATTGGTAAAGCTCATGTTGAGATTTCTGCTTTTCTTAACTTCTATTTTGGCAATAAAACTGTTAGTCATTGTCATATCAATAGAGAAAAGAGGCGAGAATTGTTCGGATATGCTTATTCCGTTGATTTGATATTTTGAGTAGAAATTTTCGAGTTCGTCGCGGATGATGTTGAAACCGTCAACTTCGAAGTATTCATTAGAAAGTCTGGTCTGGAAATTACCTATGTTATAGGTAGAACGATAAACATGATTAAGGTTAACAGTTCTAAAGTATTTTTTCAGTTTAGGTATTTTTCCCAAACCGTCGTAAGTAATTCTCCAGTTAGGTAGGGCTTTAAATACTGATGGAAAAGTCTCCAGACCAACTTTATCAGGATCTTTACCGGTATATGCCGCAAGGAATGCAGGAATAAGAACATCCTGAGAAGTTTTACCATATCCTCTTGGGAACCCATCTGCATCAATATCTGAAGGATCGTAATCCGGACGTTGAGAAGCAATTCTTTGAGCTATAACTAATCTGTTTTCGCTGAAGGTATTAAATACATCGGAAGTATATTCGCCTTTTTTCTTAAAAGGTTCAAAAGCAGAATTCCATGTAATTGTTGACATTGAGAAGCTTCCTGTACTTGCAGGATTCAGAGCCATAAAATCATATACCCCGCTTTGAGTGTCGTAACCATAACGAAAATATTGAGAATTGTTTTGACTGAAAGAATGAGTCATTGTAAGGTCAATACGTAGATCTCTGATTGGTTCAACGGTAGCTCGTATATTCCAATTTCGGTTGCTTGTTTGAACATAAGGTTGAACGTTGAAAGTGTCTTTAGTAACAAGATTATTTTCGATTGCCCACCATCCGAAATCGGGATCTTGCCAGCCGAGTATAAACGGAATTGTTGGAGTACGAACCGGAGGCTGAGTCCCAAACATTTCGGGGTCAGCAACATAATTGGACATCCCCATTATATATGTAGTTCCCATATACCCCGGTAATAAAGTACCGTTAGTTTCGGTTAGCCCGATTGAAATATTTCTTACACTCATCATCAGCGAGAGAGTGTTATCAAAAATTATTTTTGGAATGCTTTCAGTTTTATCTCTTTTACCGGTAACAATAACTTTAGTTTTTTCGGCATCAGCCTGAGGAGTAAATCCTACTTTATTGTCATCAATAATTCTGAGTTCACCTTTAACTTCCTTATCGGATTCATCAGTTACTTTTATAACAATATCTTGAGTTTTTAATTTATGAGTTATGATTTTTTCTTTTCCGGCTCTTAATTTTGTTATTGAAGTTTCGTAAGTAACAGTTTCTTTTTCTTTCTTAGCTTTTTGAGCCGGTTGTCGGCCTCTGTATTTTTTATTTACGTTATCAAGGTATTTTACTTTAGAGTATAAATTAACTAAATTAAATTGTACGTTGTAAGATAAAGAATTTCCATTTTGCAGGGTATTTCCTAATTTAATTGTATCTGCAGTAATTGGACCTGCAGTCCACTCATAAGTACCCGCGTATCTCATATTAGCAGAAACCCAATTAAGTATAGGTATTTTGTTAATAGGTAAAGTATAATTTAATTCCCAGCGGTGGTTATACTGAACATTTCTGCCGAAGTTTTTAAAGTTTGTCCAGATAGTATCCATTTTTTCTTCGTAGAAAGGATCTTCGCGGTATAATCGTCCTTGAGGTTCGTCAATACGAGCCATATTTGAAGCAGAAAAGTCGAGTTTTAAATTTTTAGATAAATTGTATTTAAAATCGTATTGTCTAAGCCATGTAAAATCTTTACGTACACTAACAGGTAATGGCAATGCTGAGTTATAAATATTTCGCAGCTGAGTTTCGGAGTATTGTCTGTTGATGTTTGTTCTAAAAGATAATTGTGATGGCAAATAATAGAAATTAAAATCGCGTATGATTTGATATGCCTTTTTATTTAAAACCTTAGACTTTTTAAAAGGTTCAACAATTTTTGGAGTAGCATTATAATTATAAAATATAGCTCCCTGATAAAGTTTATTGGTATTAAAAACAGTATTTACATCGCGAGCAAACATTTCGTTGTAACCATAACTTACCGACCAGTTTGCAAGATCATAAATATGAGGTTTTCCGCCGGTTTTATTAACTTTTACGTTAGTAAAATTGAGGCTTTTACGCATGGTATAATCCTGCGAAATATATTTCATGCTGTCTTTATATTCCTGAGTAAGGTTCGGGTCACGCATAGCCACTTTAAATGGGATATCCGGGTCGAGTGGGTTAAATTCGGGATTTTTCACACTTTCGGAGTACCCAATGTACATAGGAATTCTTACGTTAAGTTTTTCGGGGAAGAATTTACCAAGTTCGAGGTTACTGGACACGTCATATCTGTTAATTTCTTCTTTCTGTCGTTCGTTGATTTTTTGATTTATGGCACCAAATCCGGGCTTACTGGTATGACCAGCAAGAGTAACGGTACCAAAATCGGCGAGTTTGGCAGTAATTCTGGCATTTGCAGCCCAACCGCCTTTTTCATCGAAATCGGTAAGACGAAGTTCGTTAACCCAGACTTCAACACATTTTGGCAATCCGTCATCATCATCCAGCGGGGATTGTTTTTTGGGATTCCTGATACCGACCATAATAGTTTGAACATTTGCTATATTAGGATTTCCCATTACACTCATTTTCTTACCCTCTAAGATTACTGTGTATAATTTAGAGACATTAACATTCGGATCTCCTGTTCGGATTCTTTCGTTACGTTGTTGTTTAACGGCTTGTAAATCTTCGAACATCAAATTCAATTCATTTTCTTCGGGCCAGACAATATATCTGTCGGGGGCAAATTCATCTTCATCGCCTTTGTAGTTGCCGGCCGGTGTTATTTTCAAAGGAATTTCGTATTCGTAGTAGTTATTTCTGTAATCTGTACCAAGCCGCACAAAAAGAGAAATATCACCATCTTTGAGAGGTTGTTCGCCGGGAACGGATTCAGCATGAACAAACATCTTAAGCCGTAAATATCGTCTTAAGTCCATGTTAACATTCTTGTAAACAGCTCTGGCATCACCATCCTGCAAACCACAGACTTTTAAGCTCATTGCCTGTTCGTTAAGTTGACGCAACTGTGGATTCATAGGATCAATCTGACGGTTAATGCCCGGAGGTAAGATATAGTTAACCGGAGTTTTATTGGAGTTTTCTTCAATATTAACAGCACTAACATCAAATGGTGTATCAGAAAATTCATCAACGAGATATTCACCCGGCTGTAAAAATGAGGCATTGTATTTACGCCATTCACCCCTAACAAGGTGCATTGTTGCAAAACGCAATATTGTTTGACTTTCAAAATTATGCATAAAAATACGCATAAACCTTATAGACTTAAAATCTTGAATTGAGCCTATGCGTTTGTCGAAATCATAAACCGGAATTTTAAACTGATACCAGTTCACTTTAGATTTTTTATCGTTGGCAAGAGAGACAGTAGTTTCAATTTTATCAACAATATAGTTCTTTCCTACTTCGAGGTCTTCTTTTCGGATGCTAACACGATATTGAAAATAATTTTCGTTTTCGTTAAGGGTATTATCTCTGTTGATGTCTTCGACGTTTGGTACAGTAGAAGCGCTGGTAGAATAGTTTTCTGTAGAAAATTCTGCCGGAGGAGAATTTCCTTCGAGGCCGTTGTATAGTTTATAACGATCAATTATTTTTAAATTTTGAGCATCATAATCAGATCCTCTGTAGTGGTGATAATTGTCGCTTGAAGGGTCGGCAAAGGCTTTTTGATAAGCGGGAGAATTTTCCCCAAATCTGGCTCTGATTGAATCCAGATATGGATGACGACCTATAGCAGAGAAGAAACTTCTTTCATTGTCGTCATTTAATCCGTCTATACCAACATCCTGAGCAATTCTGGATAAAGGGTCGTTATCGAATGCATTTACGAGAGATTGCATAAGAGGTACAATTCCCCATGCAGTTGTATCAACCGGATGATTGCTTGTTGGTGTTGGTAGCCCGTGTTCGAAAGATTTTCTACCGTCTTTGAGAACGTCTTCCGAAATGTCACCAAGGTTAAAGTACAAATCACCACCTGTATTTAAAGAATCTTCAACAAATGGGTCCATCAACCAGAATTCGATATATTCTATATTGTTTTCTTCGAAATCTGTGGTAGTCAATTGACGCATAATACCTCCCCAACGCGTTCTGGGATAAAGTAAATTACCGTTTGCATCAATATTTTTGTAGTCGTAATTATAAGGTCCGCGTTCGTTTGGATAATAAACCAGATTTAAAGCTACCAGGTTAGTTGGAATACCCGTAGTGCTTTCCTTTTTGGGGAATAATTCTTTTTCATAAACTTCGCGAACATAATGGCTTGATCTATCTTCTACAGAAACGGGCGAACCTGAACGATGGAAGAAAGAATCGTCAATAAAGAACCAGTTTAATTTAGCTCTATTATAGCCGTATTCTAGATTAT
Organism: uncultured Bacteroidales bacterium; assembly: GCA_937982115.1. GTDB lineage: Bacteria > Bacteroidota > Bacteroidia > Bacteroidales > ML635J-15 > Bact-19. Next base: position 6,582 of record CALJNE010000001.1, read on the forward strand.
TAACAAGCCTTGATTCGGGGAACATAGAAGTATCGGCAGGAGTACTTGCCAATGACCAGGCAGTGTGAGTTTTTAAATCTATTTTTGTTTTGGTGCCTTCAAAGTCGTCAATGTAGGCATTACCTTCTTTTTGAATAGCTTTTGAATGCCCGGGAATTAAATGGGCAAACTCTCCGTTTAAAGTTATTGTTGACATTTCCTTAGTTTCGATAAACGGGATAAAGTCAACTGCTTTTGTCAGAAACGGCACATCTTTTCGATACGAAGTATTAACACCCCAAATAGTATTTGAAATAGGCTCGCTGCCAATACCCACTTTTTGAGTTAAAGGTTTTTCTGTTAAATTCAAAACAGTAGCCCCAATGTTGAAATCTTTGGAAAATTCATAGTTGAAATGAGATCCTATTAAGGTTTTTGTTTGAATATTGAACATCGAATTGCTTTCGAGAGAAATTCTAATCGGGGTACGAGATTCAAGAATACCTTGATTGATAATTTTTACTCTACCCAAATTATAATCAACGGTATAATCAACATTTTCGGTAAGAACCTGAGCTCCAGCAGTAACTTTAACGCTACCTTGAGGTATGTTCACTGCATTTAAAGCAATTTCGCTGCCTCCCGAAGATTTGTATTTACCTTTTATAGTGAATTTATTTTTCTCTGCAATTTGTCGGGCAGTGCTTTGGGTGCTGTCATACAATTCCTGGAAAACAAATTGATTTGCTACATTATTTAGAGCAGGATTTCCGCCGATAATTTTATTTTTTAAATAATTACCAAAAGGTTCACGTACGGGGAAAATAATTCTGCCGTTACTTGCACTAACAGTAACATTATCAATAAAGTCAAAAATTCCATCGGGATAGGGGTCTAATTGAGAATTCAAATTATCAAGGTTTAAAACACTCAATAATCTAACACTGTCAATTGCTCCAGCCGGGATAAAGTTAATTTGAGTTCCGGTTTTATCGTTGGTATAGAAAATATCAAGGAAGAAGTCTTCGCTGGAAAGTTGATATGCCCCGATATTGTAAATATTTTTCATCATAAGATCCCAGGCTTTATTTCTGGGAGTAAAGGATGTCCCTTTAATTAACTTTACAACCAGAGCATTGGGAGCACTGATAGCTGAGTTTGAAAATTCCCCTACCTTATAAACATTTCCACCCACAGTATATTCAAAAGCAACGGCAAGCACCTGGTCGGAGCTTAATGTAGAATTGAGAGAGATATACCCCAATCTTGTATTAACGGTATATTCATTTGGCGACAGTAATCTTGCTGATTCAACCTTTTCATAATCCACGCCGCCAACCATACCATAATTCAAAAGGGCATTGCCAACCTGGTTAATATCTCTTACTTCGGGAATATTTTCGGCTATAGTTCCTAAAATATTTACACTGTTATTTGGATAAGCTGTGGAGTTAAGCAAGTTTGGATCGTTATAAACGAAATCTGATTGAATATCATTTTTATTGCTTTCGCCAAGGTCGGCAAAGGCAACGATATTTCTTGAGCTTTCAAAATTTCCGGCTCTGTTAGTAACCCATACTTCGATGCGAGTAATATTTACTCCGCTGTTTATTAAAGGCAGTCCAGCCAAAGCTCGATCATAATTTTCTTTGAAATAGTGTGATAAGAAGAAGTGTTTATTTGCTTCGTAATTATCTGCTTTTATAGAGAATTCTTTGGTCATTGCCCCTCCTTCTACTTCGATTACTGAGGATTCCCCTTTTTGTTGCGAGAATAAGGTTGTTACGGTTAGTTTTCCGAATTTCATTTCAGTTTTAAACCCGAAAAGAGATTGGCTTCCGGTGATTAGTGTTCCTGTTAGAGGCAATGACACGTTACCTGCTTCGATTTTTTGAATTATTTCGTCTTCGTGCCCGGTATATTCTAGTTTTACAGAATTTTCAAAATCGAAAGCTGCTTCGGTATCATACTGAACATTAATTTTCATTTTATCGCCGATTTGCCCAACCACGTTCATTCTGATTTTTTCGTTAAAATCAAAAACAACGGTACGTTGCATTTTAACCGGCAGAGCAGGGTTTTCGACTCTTGAAATATTAAGTCCGAAACTTAATTCAGCAGATCCTTGAGGTTTAATGTTTACTTCGTTACTTCCGAATATTCTGTCGAAAATTTCGCCGCCCACTTCCAATTTGGGGATTAAAGTTTCTCTTTTTTCCGAAATGTCGGATTTAGAACGTTGTCTCCAATATGATTTCATAGCTTTTTCGAAATCATATTCAAGATATTCTTTGAATCCTACGGCAAAAGGAGTTTCAACTTCGTAATCACCGACCTTACGGTAAAAGATATATTCATTTGTTACCGGGTCATAAACGACTTCGGTATTGTAGAGGGAGCTGTTGGTCCCGTAGATAGGACTTAATTCCTGATCCTGAGTAGGATTTATATTCGGACGATTAGATTTAAACGGCAAGCCGTCTTTTATGGTATCATCGTTAAAAACACGATTATCCTCAGGCACGTAATTACCTCCATAGTAATCATTTATGCGGGCATTCGACGGGAAAATAATAGAAATTAAGGTTATTATTAAGCCCCCAAAAAACAGATATTTAAAAACTCTTCCGACCAATTTTCAACTAATTTTATAAATAAACCAATGCTTTCTTTATCACTTCCTCCAGGCTAATATCATTATTTTCTTTAAATATTTTATTCAAAACTTTCTCAATTGCAGGTTTAGAAAAACCTAACATCATTAAAGCATTTAACGAATCTTTGTACAAAGTATTGTTTGAAAAAGCAAAAATTTCGCCTGCAATGACTTCGGATTCGGGAATAAGATTTTTTCCTTTAAGCTCTATTACTATTCTTTGAGCTGTTTTTACACCAATACCTTTAACATTCTTAAAAATATTTACATCTTCTTGTTCAATGGCTTTAACTATCAAATTAGGATTCACCGATGATAATATCAATCTTGCGGTATTAGGTCCGACTCCATTTACAGAGATGAGATTTCTGAATAATTCTCTTTCAAATTTTTCTGAAAATCCATATAAAATATGTGCATCCTCTCTGATAATCTGATGTAAAAAAAGTTTACATTCCTGCCCTTGTTTTAAAGAGGAGTAAGTAAATAAACTTATATTGATATTATAAGCTAAGCCGTTGGTTTCAACGATTGCTGAAGTTGGTGTAAGTTCGACCAAATGTCCTTTTACGTATTCAAACATTTAAAATATATTTTAACCTGCAAAGTTATAAAACTATATCAAATTTCAATTTTTTGTTTTTCAATATGTAACTTTTTTAAAATCAACAGATACCAGCGACAAATAACAGCATTAAAAGTTTTAAAATTTTTCAAATATTTCCCTGTTTCACTAAAAATTTCTTCGTTCATATCTCTGGTAAATACGTAATAATTCATCCAATCGAATTTTTTCATTTTTACAAGAACAATTTTCCACGGAAAAAAATATCTGATATTGTCCTTAAATTTCTGGTAATAAAGTTTTAACCGTCCGGATTTTATCTCTTTTTCTCCAAAATAAATTTGCTCGGAAACAAAAAATTTTTGTATCAGGCATTTATCATATAGCTTTTTATTCTCGCGATATTTAAAAGGAATCTTTCTAAAGTAATTCAGCAGGTTAATGTCCCAATACAAAAGATAATGTTCGTAACCGAAAAATGTAAATACAAAACAAGACCTGACAATAAACTTTGCAAGTTTTTCTTTAATGTCCCAGTCTTCAACAGTTTGGTTAAATTTACCGTCAATCACGATATTTTCAAAGGATTTGTATTCTTTTAGCGTTTCCGAAATAATTTGTCGAATTTGTGAATGTTCTTTGTGGTTCTTTTTTCTGAAGTAAAAATACTTTTCGGCTAAATGATTTGCCAATTTGAAATCAGTTTTATCTGTAAGAGCAGTTTTGTTTACATAACTTCCGCCAAGATAATCTCCAGAATGTCCCGGAAGGAAAACGGCATCTTCATCAATGATGTTGTTTTCTTTAAGATATTTCACAGCAAAATATTCCTGAAGATAAGGCATACAATAGCCATTTGCATAATCGGAAGCATATCTTAAAAAAGTTTCATCTTTAGTATATCCGGAATAATTGAGTTGAGTGTAATCAATAAAATACCATTTAAACCCGAGTGTTTCAGCCACTTTTTTACTTAAACAGGTTTCGTGAGTGTATTTTCCGTAAGTAAAACAAATAACATTTTTATAAGCGAATTTCTTTAACAAACAGGCAATCAGTCTTGAGTCGAATCCGCCGCTGAGAGGGACAACAGCCATTCTACCGTTGAGAAATCTAATCATCCTCTCCCCTGATTCAAAAATTTCTTTGTTTGTTAATTCAAGCAATTGATTAAAACTCCGGTCGTAAAAGTTTTTCGTTATCCAGTAATAATCGCCCTGATAATAAAAATTTCCATCGTTTTGCAAAATGAGTTTATAGCCGGCACGGGATTTTATTATTTTTTTATCAAGCGTAAATTTATCAGGAACAAAACCGGCAGTTTCAAAAGCAGGAACAATATCATGGTTAATTTCAAAATCTTTAAACTGTAAAATTTTTTCAAAACTATCGCATATTATCCAACCCGAACCGGATTTATAATAACAGAATACCGGAAAATAATTATTTATATCATTGCTTATCAAAACTTTATCATTTCTTACCTTAATAAAAGAATAAATACCGGAATTAATTTTATGGTCAGAAGATGTTATTTTATCAATGGCTGCATTTTGTCGAAATACGTTATCATTATCAACAACATAACCTATAAAATAGGCATTATCGGAATAAGTCCATTTATAGGGATTGTTAGCTAAAAGATAAAATTCAAACATAAACTAAAGAATTAAATATACCATCCTATAATCCAACAAATCAGAAGAATAGCCGAAAATAAATAAAGTTTTTTAACATTAACATACTGTCCCAGAGGGATATTGTATTTTTTGTTTAAAATTCTAATCAAAATTATTTTTTCAATAACATAAGACACAAAAGTAGCGAAAGCAACTCCGTAAATTCCCCACAAATTAATTAAAGCAAAACTTAAAGCTACATTTATAATTATTTCAACAAGCGAAGAATAAAGTATTGTTTTGGTATCTTTAAAACCGATGAGTATGATTCTCGAAAATATGAATCTTGTAATCAGGATTAAAAGATAGATGTTAAAAACATAAGAGCTTTCGATAAAATTTTTATTAAATACCAGCGGGAAAAGATATTTACTTGAGATAATTAGAACAAATGCTGTGGAAAACATCCAGGTCATAAGTTTTTCTGTTCCTTTTTTCAATTCTTCAAGCGCTTGCTTAAGATTGTCTTTTATTGCAAACGCGGGAGTCATTGCATTACCGAAAGCATTTATCAAAAGCACATAAATTGGAACTTCGCGTGCACCATATCTGAATATTGCCAAAGTAGCTTCATCGAATTTGTATGAAATAATAAATCCGTCAATATATTGGGCGGAGCCACTCAATAGGAAACTTGTTACCAGCGGAGCCGAAAGTATCAGAAACTCGCGGATAAATTTTACCGAAAGCTGAATCTTTGAATATTTGAGTATAATAAATCCCAACCATAAGAACCTTATTATATTAACGAAAACCAATCCGTAAAGCCCATAACCCAGGTCATAACCAAGAATTACGGGCATGGTAACACAAAATAACTGTAGAGTAAAAGTTAAAACTCCGAAATAAATTATTTTCAGAGGCTTATCAAGTAATAAATAGGCATACTCAACCAGATTTACGGGGCCGGAAAAAATAATATACAGAAAAAGAATTTTCATGTAAGGAATTTGCCCGCCATGAATTGAGAACATTCCTGAAATCACGGGCTGAAGAAGAAAAACAAAAACAGCAGACAGAATGCTGAAAGCAGTAAATAAAACAGAAATGTTAAACAATACCGGAGATTTTTCGGTAGTCTTTCCAAAGGTTTTGTTTTCCGCATAAGTAGCCAGTAAAGTTTGCTGCATTGCCCCTATCCAGAAAAAACTCACACTGCCGGCAATAAGCAGAAAAGTCTCGTAAATACCAATCTGACCAAGACTTAAATTGGTTTTGGTAAATACAATACTTATCAACAACAGTATCCCAAACCGAAAAATCTGGAAAAACTGTAATGCTAATACCTTATTAATTTTATTTAAATAAAACCTCGTTTTCAGTTTTTTACTTTTTTGATATTTGTTCAAGGTAGCCTGACATTATTTTTTGTATGTATTTTCCGATAATATCAAATTCCAGATTTACAACAGTACCTACTTTAAAAGTATGAAAATTTGTAACCTGATAAGTAAAAGGAATTATTGCAACAGAAAAGCTGTCGTCTCTTGAATTTACGACGGTTAAACTAACACCATTAACAGAAATTGAGCCCTTCTCAACAGTAATATTTCCTTTAGACTTATCGTATTGAAAAGTAAAATACCAGCTCCCGTCAACTTCCTGGATATCGGTACATACGGCTGTTTGGTCAACATGCCCCTGTACGAGATGCCCGTCGAGAAGTTTATCCATTGACATACTTCTTTCAACATTTACCTCGTCTCCGGGTTGCAAAAGCCCAAGGTTTGATTTGTCGAGAGTTTCCTGTATCGCCGTTACTTTGTACATCTTTTCTTCGGGGAAAACTTCTACAACCGTTAAACAAACTCCATTATGCGACACACTCTGGTCAATTTTTAATTTATCGGCAAAAGAACAGGTTAAATAAAAATGATAATTGGTCTTTTCTTTTTCAATTTTTACAACTCTTGCGGTTTCTTCTACTATTCCTGAAAACATAATCAATAAATTTTAAAATTATAAACTGCAAACATACGAAAATATTTTGTTAGTTGGTTGGTGGGGGGAGGATAAATTCTGAGGGGAATGGGGCATAATTTTAAATAATAAATTATTTTTGCAAAAAAGCATAAAATTGAATACTAAGAAGAAAATACTTAATGACCCGGTTTATGGATTTATAAATATTCCGGGCGGTTTGTTGTTCGAGCTGATAGAGCATCCATACTTTCAACGCTTAAGGAGAATAAAACAGCTTGGTTTAACGTACCTGGTATTTCCGGGAGCAGTACATACAAGGTTTCAACACGCTATCGGCTGTATGCACCTGATAAATCTTGCTATAGATGTTCTCCGAAGTAAAGGACATAACATTACGGAAGAAGAGGCCGATGCAGCACGAATAGCCATCCTGCTCCACGATATAGGTCACGGGCCTTTTTCTCATGCTCTCGAAAGCTGCATTATACCAAATCTTCCACACGAAGAATTAAGCCTGATGTTCATGCAGGAACTTAACAATCAATACAACGGCAAACTGGAACTTGCCATAAAAATCTTTAAAGGCGAATATCATAAAAAATTCCTGCATCAATTAGTATCCGGGCAATTAGATATGGACAGGCTGGATTACCTTCGACGCGACAGCTTCTTTACCGGAGTTACCGAAGGTGTTGTAGGGAGCGAAAGAATTATCAAAATGCTTCAAATTGTTGATGATAACTTAGTTGTTGAGGCTAAAGGTATATACAGCGTTGAAAAATTTCTTATCGCCCGACGCCTGATGTACTGGCAGGTCTATCTGCATAAAACCGTTTTGGTAGGAGAATTACAACTCATTCACTTTCTCAAAAGATTAAAATATCTCTACCAACAAAACAAAATTAGTATTGATAACAAATACCTTAAATTTTTCCTCGACGATAACAATAATAAAAACAACAAAGAAATTCTCGATAACTTCTCAATGCTGGATGATTTTGACTTTGTTTATCTGGTTAAACAACTCCTGAATCATGAAGACAGAATTATTTCTTATCTCGCAAACAGCCTGATGAACAGAAAATTTCCAAAAATCATTATCGGAAAAGACCCTATCCCCGAAGATTATATAAAAGAAATCGAACTAAAAACTTCTAAAGAATTTAATCTTTCTCCCAAAGAAATAGAATATTACGTTTTTTCTGGCGAAGTTTCTAATAATACCTACAGAGTTGACGACGAGAGAATTAATATTCAATACGGCAATAAATTAATTGATATCGCCGAAGCTTCAGATATGTTAAACATTTCAGTATTAAGCAAAGTAGTGAAAAAATATTATGTTTGTGTTCCAAAAATAATTTTAAACAAAGATTAATATGGCAGAAATAGAATTTAACGCGAGACAGATTGCAGACATTTTAAACGGAACTATCGAAGGCAACGAAAATGCCGTGGTAACGAGATTTTCAAAAATTGAAGAAGCAGAACCGGGGTCATTGTGCTTTCTTGCCAATCCCAAATACACTAATTACATATATACCACAAAAGCAAGTATTGTTCTTGTAAACGAGGATTTTGTTCCGCAAAAACCGGTAGAGCCTACATTAATCCGCGTCCCCGATGCTTATAAATCCATCGCAATTCTACTGGATTTTTACAATAAACTGACCGAAAAGCCCAAAGGCAAAGAAAAACCTTGCTATGTGCACAAACGAGCAGTACTTGGGAATGATGTTTATGTGGGGGCTTTTACATACATTGGTAAAGATGTTAAAATTGGCAATAATGTTCTGATTTACCCGCAATGCTACATCGGAGAAAATGTTAAAATCGGCGATAATACCGTAATTTATCCTAACGTAACAATATATCACAACTGCGTTATTGGCAACAACTGCACAATTCATTCCGGTACAGTAATCGGTGCTGACGGTTTCGGGTTTGCTCCTAACGAAGGACAGGAATTTGTAAAAATTGCCCAGATAGGTAATGTTGTAATTGAGGATAATGTAGAAATCGGAGCCCTCGTAACAATAGACAGAGCAACGATTGGGTCAACAATAATAAGAAAAGGAGTGAAACTTGATAACCATATTCATGTTGCTCATAATGTTGAAATCGGTAAAAATACAGTTATTGCTGCTCAAACCGGCATTGCAGGAACAGCTAAAATCGGAGAAAATTGTATGTTCGGAGGACAGGTGGGTATTAGCCCGCATATAACAATTGCCAACGGAACAAAAGTTTCTGCTCAGTCGGGAATATCAAATAACGTTACTAAAGAAAACAGTATTCTTATGGGAGCACCTGCTTTCGACATCAGAGCTTACCACAGGTCTTATGTTCATTTTAAAAATCTGGATGATATTGTGAAAAGATTGGAGAAGTTGGAGAAGTTGTTGGTTGGTTAGTTGGTTGGTTGGTTGGTTAGTTGGTTAGTTGGTTGGTTGGTTAGTTAGTTGGTTGGTTGGTTAGTTGGTTGGTTAGTTAGTTGGTTGGTTGGTTGGTTAGTTGGTTGGTTAGTTAGTTAGTTGGTTGGTTGGTTGGTTAGTTGGTTAGTTGGTTGGTTGGTTAGTTGGTTGGTTTGTTGGTTGGTTAGTTGGTTGGTTGGTTAGTTGGTTGGTTAGTTGGTTGGTTGG
>CALJNE010000002.1 GCA_937982115.1 uncultured Bacteroidales bacterium
CCCACTAGTAGGTATAAAAGTACGACGACATATTTTGCATCTATATCTTGATACGTTTAAATATTTGCCGAACTTTACAAAATGTACACTACCACAATGAGGGCATTCCTTGATTGGCAGATTCACAATTTCTTGCGGGAAAGGATTGCGTTTTACTTTTTTGTTTTTCTGATTCATTTTTTAACGTTTTACTATTAACAAATTATTGCAAAGATATAAACTAAAATGAAATATCAACACATATTTGAAATAGTTTAACATATTAAAAAAATATCCTTCCTATTCATAAACACTTCATCGTAATTTAAAAAATACACTTCCAAAATTACAACTTTCCTTGATTGGCAAGTCCACAATTTTCTGTGGAAAGGAATTACGTTTTGCTTTTTTTTCTTTTTTATACATTAAAAATGTTTTTAATAAACAATTTGATGCAAAGTTAATAAAAAAAATTGAAATAACAACACAAATTATATATAGATAATTTTTTCTTTAAAATTCAAACCCCTTTTCAAACCAACGCATTAAACACAGCAATACTTAATTTTCATTTTATCCCGATTAATTAGATTTGTTACTTCTCAACTATTTCCAAAAATAAAACTCGATTTCTTGTTAGTTATAACTAATATTTACTTTTCGGCTCTGTCTTAAAATTTTGAATTATTAGCTTTATTTAATAGGAACGACATCCTTAAAACCTAAGTTTTGTAGTTCATTATCTATATTTTGATTTTTCTTTTGTCTAATTTGAGAAAAAAGTTGTTATTTCAAAAAAAATCTTTAATTTTACATTTGAAAGTATAAAACTCCAATAAAGTGCAAAAGTTGAATAAAATATTTTTGTTCAAAATAATAATTCTAACTATTTGTTCAAGAGGTATTGCTCAGGACATTCATTTTAGTCAGTTTTTTGCTACTCCATTATTTACTAATCCTGCTAATTCCGGACTTTTTGATGGAGATTACAGGTTTGTTTTAAATCAAAAAAATCAATGGAACACTTTCACAAATGCATATCGTACATTTGGAGGTTCTGTAGATGCTGCATATAAAATAAAAAAAATCAACAATTCTGAATCGGGAAGTGGTATTTTGTTAAATCAGGATTTAGCAGGAGATGGAAGGTTCAGCACCACACAAGTTTATTTGAATTCTGCTTTAAGATTCAAATTCGGAAATAACAATAAATTCAAAACCGGCATAGGTATTCAACTAGGATATACTTTTCATTCCATTAACTTCAACAAATTCAGATTCGGAGAACAATACGATGGTGAGCAATTTGATCCAACTCGCCCTTCAAACGAAGTGTGGGATTTTAACAAATTTTATTATTTAGATGTTGGTTCAGGAATAGTTTTCTCATACAATCACAGCCCAAAATTTAATATCGGAACAGCTATTTCTGCCAATCACATCAATCGGCCAAAACGAACTTTCTTAGAAAATTCAAATTCTATATTACCTGTAAAATGGACTTTTAACTTATTTGGTGAATACAATATTAAAGATGATTTATGGATTGAACCTCTTATACTTTACTATCAACAACAAAAATATACAGAATTAAATTTAGGTGGTATTTTACGCTTTAATTACAATCCGTTATCCTTTCAATCTTTTAGTTTTGGATTACTTTTACGTGCAAGAGATGCAGGTATTGTAGTTTTTGGTTTAAACTACAATAACTTGCGATTCTTTATTAGTTACGATATTAATGTTTCAAAACTGAGTGCTATCAGTAAAGGAAGAGGTGGAACAGAATTCAGCCTTATTTATATTTTTTCTAAACCTCGTCCCTTTGATGCTCCTCATTATCGGAAGTGTCCTGATTTTATTTAAGTAGTGAAGCTATGAGGAAATTGATTTTTTTTCTGATATTTTTGATTCCAACACTAACATTTTCGCAGCAAGAACGTGAAATAAAAAATTTAATAATTTCCGGAGATAAAGCTTTCGCCGAGAAAAATTATTACGGTGCTGCTATGCTTTATGAGCAGGCTGTAAGTTTAAACTCAAAGATGTATGACGTAATTTATAAAACTGCCGAAGCATACAGGCTTGATAATGATTATGTAAGAGCAGCTGCAAAATATAAAATTATTGTTGACAAAGTGCCCGAAAAATATCCCGAATCAATTTTTTACTATGCTCAAATGCTTAAATCAAATGAAGAATTTGTTAGTGCTCAATATTACTTTGGAAAATATATCGAAATCAACAAACTTGCAAGCGAAAATCCTTATTTAAAAATTGCAGAACAAGAAATTATTAATTGCGAACTTGCCTGGAAATCATACAATAATCCAAACGGTATTATTGTTTACCAGGCAGATTCCTCAATAAACACAGTTTACAGCGAGTTTTCAACAGCTTTTCTTAATGATTCAGTATTAGTATTTGCCTCAATAAAACCTTTGAATGATACTCTAAAAAAATATAAATCACGTCTGTATTCCATAAATTTTTTCGCCGAAAACCGAAAGGCGGAGTTATTGCCTGAAATTATAAACTTTCCGGATTATGATGTTGCAAATCCTTGTTTTAACTCTCAAGGCACAAAAATGTACTTTACTGTCTCAAATTATATCGAAAACTACACTTATATTTATCAAGCTCTTTATGAAAACGGAGAATGGAAAACACCTAAAAAACTGCCTGAAAAAATAAATTACCCCGAATATCATAATACACATCCTTTTTTAGTGGAACGTGAAAATAAAACCGACATTTTGTTATGGTCATCTAATCGTCCTGATGGGGAAGGAGGATTTGATATATGGCAGTGCGAGATTTTACCTGACGGAACATGGGGAATTGTAAGAAATATTGGACGACCAATTATCGAGGATACGAGGTTTATCAGTTTTATGGACACTTCTTCTACAATAAATACTTCAGGAAATGAAATCACCCCGTTTTATGACTTAAAAGATTCTACACTTTATTTCAGTTCCAATAGATTTAATACTATCGGTGGATATGATATCTTCTCAACAAAAGGCTTTTTTTACAAATGGGAAAAAGTTAAAAATGTAGGTTTTCCTCTAAATACCGCACAAAACGATTTTTATTACAGAAAATTCCACAAACAAGCATTAGCATTTTTAACCAGCAATCGCAAATCTTCCTTTGCAGAAAGACAAAAAAGTTGCTGTAATGATATTTATTTTCATTATCTCGAAAAAGAAATTACTCAGGAAGATATTGAAGAACAAAAAATTGAATTACTCACAACAAAAACAAGGTTGCTGGTACCTATTGCTTTGTATTTTCATAACGATATTCCAAACCCCAACTCCTGGGATACAGTTACTCAACTAACATACTCACAAACATTTAACGATTACATTAAAATGACAGAGGAATATCGTAAGCAGTTTTCAAAAGGACTTCCTAAAGCCGAAAAACAAGCCGCAATTGACAGTATAGATTTTTTCTTCGCTGAATACGTTGAGGCCAATTATAATAAATTACTGGAATTTTCTGCTCTTATGAAGGAACTTGTATTATCGGGTCAAAAAATTAAAGTAACAATAAAAGGATATACATCACCATTAAATACCGTAGAATACAACAATAATCTGGCTAAACGAAGAATCTCAAGTTTAGTTAATTTCTTTGATGAATATGATAATGGATTTTTCAGAGAATACATCCAAAAAGGACAAATTGAATATGAATTTGTAGCTTTCGGAAAAACTTTTTCAGCCGGAAAGGTAAGCGATGACCCAAATGACCCTCGAAATTCAATATACAGTCCGGCAGCTTCGCGTGAACGACGCATAGAAATTATTGCTGTTTCTTTTGAAAAAGTTGAACAAAACGAGGACTAATTTGTATCTTTGTTCGATTGTTTTTTATTTTTTTGAAATGGAAAAATTTAATTGGTTTCTCATTGTACAGGAAACACTTATGATTACCAGCTTTGTTATTGTTGTAATGCTGGCAATAGAATTTATAAATGTAGTTTCAGGGGGTTTTCTAAATAAAAAACTTAAATCAAGACCTCTAACACAGCTAATCACAGCTGTAATACTCGGAGCTCTCCCCGGATGTATGGGAACATTTACTGCTGTTTCTCTTTATACACACCGACTTTTGAGTTTTGGATCCATTGTTGCTGTGATGATTGCTACTTCAGGCGATGAAGCTTATTTTATGCTGGCTCTTATGCCCGAGAAAGCTATTTTTATTTTTCTGATATTAGCTGTGATTGCTTTCCTTACAGGTTGGCTTATTGACAGATTTATTAAGACTCCAAATTTTACCGAGATTAAAGAATTTTCCTTTGATGTTCACGAAAATGATTGTATAAATACACATAAAAACTTTTCTTTAAAAAACTTTAATTTCAATCCAAAAAGAGTAATTATTTCAATAATTTTTATATCTTTTGCTATATTTTCAGCTTTAGGAATTATTGGACATTCTCACAGCGAAACACTTGTGTTTTCATTGCCGGATAAGTATGGTGATAAAGTTAAAATAGAAAATGTCCTAAATTCTGAAAATCATTTTCACAGCGAGGATTGTGAGCATCACGACCACACGAACGAGCATTCGCACAAAAACAGTATTCATAATCACAATAATAAAATAGACTGGGTTAAAATTACCATTTTAATTAGCTGTATTTTTGCTTTAATCATTGTCCTATTCACAAATGAACATTTTATTGAAACACATGTATGGAAACATTTGATAGTTAAGCATTTACCTAAAATTATTTTCTGGATATTCCTTACTTTTATTTTAATATCATTTATTCTTAATTATACTGTGATTGGAACATGGATATATAAAAATCCCGTTTTTGTTCTATTGATAGCTTTGGCATTGGGAATTATTCCACAATCAGGTCCACACTTGGTATTCTTGATAATGTATTTTCAAGGACTGGTTCCTTTCAGTATTTTGCTTGCAAGTAGTGCAGTTCAGGATGGTCATGGTTCATTGCCGTTATTGGCAGAATCTAAAAAAAGTTTTGTGTATGTTAAATTTTTTAATATTTTAGTAGGAATTTTGATTGGAGCTGCCGGATTAATTTTTAAATTTTAATTTATAACTTTGAAATTAACATTATGAAACCGGGAGAATTTACTTTTGCAATGGTTAAGCCTACAGCTGTAAAGTTAGGCAGATTAGTTCCTATTTTAAATGAAATTGATTTGGCGGGTTTTAGAGTTATTGCCATGAAAATGACAAGACTTTCAAAGTCTCAAGCCGAAAGATTTTATGCAGTACATAAAGACAGACCATTTTATCAAGGACTCGTAGAATTTATGTCAAGCGGACCTGTGGTAGCTATGGTACTTCAAAAAGAAAATGCTGTTCAGGAATTTCGTAAACTAATAGGAAATACAAACCCTGAATTAGCCGAAGAAGGTACTATTCGTAAAAAATTTGCTCTTTCGGTTCAGGAAAATGCAATTCATGGCTCTGACTCCGATGATAATGCTTGCATAGAGGCTAATTTCTTCTTCAGCCAATTCGAGATTTTCCCGATAGACGAACAATATTAAACAAGTTTCACAAAACTCTTATTGTTTGTTGATAATTTAATCTTCTAAGAAGGTTAAATAAAGTTTTTATTGTTATTTTTGCACAAATTTTATTTATATATGAAAAAATTTATCCATGATTTTGAAGTTTTATACAATCTAAGGCTTAATAATCAGTATTTTTTATTAAAACTTTTTAACGAAGAACCTTTACCTCCAATTTTACCGGCTCAATTTGTTCAAGTAAAAATTGAAGATTCTCCCCAAACCTTCTTGAGAAGACCTATCAGCATCCACGATGTAAATTACGAAAAAAACACTATCAGCCTCTTGATAAGAATTGCAGGAAAAGGAACAGCAAAACTTTCTGAAATAAAAGCCGGAGAAAAACTTAATCTGGTTTATCCGCTCGGAAATTCATTTACTATGCCTTTAGATGATAGTATTTTACTTGTTGGAGGAGGATGTGGAGTTGCTCCGTTGCTTTATACCGCTAAATATTTCATGCAATTTGGTTTTAATCCCACTTTACTGCTTGGATATAGAGATAAAAATTCTATTTTACGTAAAGAACGTTTTGAAAAATATGGAAATGTTTTTTATACCACTGATGACGGAAGTTATGGAGAAAAAGGAACTGTATTAGAACATTCAATTTTTAACTCAGAGCATTTTCCTTATAAAAATATTTATGCGTGTGGACCTACAGTTATGTTGAAAAACCTTACTATTAAAGCTAAAGAACTAAATGTGCCTCTGGAAGTGTCGCTAGAAAATCTTATGGCTTGTGGAATAGGTGCTTGTCTGTGCTGTGTTCAAAATACAACTGGAGGTCATAAATGTGTTTGTGTTGATGGTCCGGTTTTAAAAGCAAATGAAATAATATGGTAAATTTTGAAATAAATTTTAATGGATTAAAATTAAAAAATCCTATCTTAACAGCCTCAGGAACATTTGGTTATGGATATGAATTTGAAGATTTTGTTAATCTGAATGATTTAGGAGGATTCATCGTTAAAGGAACAACTCGTCATCATCGTGAAGGAAATCCATATCCAAGAATGGCTGAAACCCCCTCTGGAATGCTTAATGCCGTAGGATTACAAAATAAAGGTGTAGAATATTTCTGCAAGAATATCTACCCAAAAATCAAGAACTATAAAACCAATGTAATTGTTAATGTGAGTGGGTCAATTGTTGATGATTATGTTGAGACCGCTGAAATGATTAACGAACTTGATAATATTCATGCCATAGAGCTGAATATTTCTTGCCCAAATATAAAGGAAGGTGGAATGGCTTTCGGAACAAGTTGTTCATCCGCAGCTCAGGTTGTTAAAGAAGTTCGTAAAGTTTATAAAAAACATTTGATGGTTAAACTGTCTCCTAACGTTACCGATATAGTTTCTATAGCTAAATCAGTTGAAGCAGAAGGTGCGGACTCATTATCGCTGGTAAATACATTCTTAGGAATGGCCATAGATATTAAAACACGAAAACCAAAACTCTCTACAATAACGGGAGGACTCTCAGGACCGGCAATTAAACCTATCGCTGTAAGAATGGTTTGGCAGGTTAGTAAAGCCGTCCATATTCCTGTTTGCGGATTAGGTGGTATTATGAACTACGAAGATGTAATCGAATTTATGCTAGCCGGAGCCTCTTGTGTCCAAATCGGAACTGCCAATTTCATAAATCCCGACATCACCATGAAAATAATACATGATTTAAAAGTATTCTGCAACCAAAACAATATTAAAGATATTAACGAATTAATTGGCGCCTTGAATTGTTAATGTTTTAATTATTATAATACAAATACTTTAGAGAAATTACTTAAAGTAAAATGTAAATTAAACATTTTTTAATTTTGTCTGTTAAACTTAATTAAATGCATTTTTATGAAGAAAACAATTTTAATGATATTAGACGGTTGGGGTATTGGAAACGGCTCCGAAGCAGATTTAATAACACAAGCCAACACACCAAATTACGATAATTTCCGAAAAATATATCCAAATTCATATTTGTTAACTTCAGGAGAAAATGTAGGTTTACCTGATGGACAAATGGGAAATTCAGAAGTTGGACATTTAAACATTGGTGCCGGAAGGATTGTTTATCAAGACCTTGTTAAAATAAATAAAGAAATCGAATCCGGAAAATTTTTCAATAATCCTGTTCTTGTTTCTGCATTAAAATATGCTAAAGAAAACAATAAACAAGTTCATCTCTTAGGACTGGTAAGCGACGGAGGCGTTCATTCCAGCGACGAACATTTAATAGCGTTGATTAAACTTTCAGATAGTTTAGGACTAAAAAAAACATTTATCCATGCCCTCACTGATGGTCGAGATACTGACCCACATAGTGGAATTGGTTATCTAAAAAAGATTAACAATGTTTTACAAAATTCTTCCGTTAAATTAGCAAGTCTTATTGGTCGTTACTACACAATGGACAGAGATAAACGATGGGAAAGAATCAAAGTAGGATACGACTTGATGATTTTAGGAAAAGGAAAAAAATCTCGTGATATTATTCAATCTATTCAAGATTCTTACAACGAAGGCATCACCGATGAATTCATTAAACCTATTGTTATGGTTGATGAAAATGAAAATCCTGTAACAACAATTCAACAAGGCGATGTAGTTTTATGCTTTAATTTCCGAACAGACAGACTCAGACAAATTACTACTGCACTTACTCAAAAAGATTTTCCTGAATTTGAAATGCATACAATCCCTCTTTATTATGTTACAATGACCCGCTATGATGAAAATTTCAAAAACATTCACGTAGTTTATGAAAAAGACAACTTAAACAACACAATAGGAGAGGTCATTTCAAGTACAGGTTTAAAACAATTAAGAATTGCCGAAACAGAAAAATATGCTCACGTAACATTCTTTTTCAGTGGTGGCAGAGAAGAAGTTTTCGAAAATGAATCCAGAATTTTAATTCCTTCTCCTAAAGTCGCAACTTACGACCTTAAACCTGATATGAGTGCAATCGATGTAAAAGATGCTCTTGTAGCCGAAATTAACAAAAACATTCATGATTTTATTGTTGTAAACTTTGCAAATGGAGATATGGTAGGACATACCGGAGTTAAAGAAGCAATTATCAAAGCTGCGGAAACCGTTGATTACTGTATTGGTGAAGTTGTACAAAATGCCATTAAAAACGATTATTCCGTAATGATAATTGCAGACCACGGAAATGCCGACAATGCAATAAACCCCGATGGTTCTCCTAATACTGCACATTCCTTAAATCCCGTTCCTTGTATTTTAATAAACACAAAATACAACAAAATCAATAATGGAATACTTGCCGACGTAGCTCCCACACTTTTAAAAATAATGGAAATTAAAATTCCTTCAGAAATGACAGGTAAAATTCTGGTGTGACAATTCCTGATAAATATTATTTTTTAAAAGAAATTTTTTATAGTTTCTAATTTCTTTAAACCTTGATTTTTCAAAATTCACAATCTCTGAAATCTCATAACTCATTCACGGAAAATAAAAAAGCCCGCATTTTTACGGGCTTGCGGACTGGACAGCCTGTCCCGATTTATCGGGAGGACTCGAACCCGCAAAATCAAAAATTTTTGCTAAAGTTTTCATTAGATTACCTGAAATACCTTGTTGGTGCTTTGAAACTTGTTTTCCTGTAATTGCAAGTCGAGTAATTCCTAAACTCATTCCGGAAAATAAAAAAGCCCGCATTTTTGCAGGCTTGCGGACTGGACAGCCTGTCCCGATTTATCGGGAGGACTCGAACCCGCATAATCAAAAATTTTTGCTAAAGTTTTCATTAGATTACCTGAAATACTTTGTTGGTGCTTTGAAACTTGTTTTCCTGTAATTGCAAGTCGAGTAATTCCTTAACTCATTCACGGAAAATAAAAAAGCCCGTATTTTTGCGGGCTTGCGGACTGGACAGCCTGTCCCGATTTATCGGGAGGACTCGAACCCGCAAAATCAAAAATTATTGGTAATTTAAACTTTGATTTTTTAAGTGTTTGAAAGCTATGCAATTGGCTAAGTCATTAATCCCGGAAAATAAAAAAGCCCGCATTTTTACGGGCTTGCGGACTGGACGGGACTCGAACCCGCGACCTCCGGCGTGACAGGCCGGCATTCTAACCAACTGAACTACCAATCCTGAATTCGGCTGCAAATATATACTCTTTTTTTTAATACTCCAAAAAAAAATGAAAAAATTTTCATCTTTTTTTATCCGGTTTTAATAATTACCTAATAATCAACAATTTATTAAAAATCATTCTTTACAATATTGCTTTAGTAACAAAATTATGCATTTGTTTTTTATAGTACAAAAATCACTATTTATGACTTGTTAAATTTAAATAGGTATTATAATAAACATTTAACAAAACATATAGAATATTTTTCTGTTATTTTGTCAAGTAATTTATAAATAATTTTACAATGTCATTTCAAAAATTAACTATTCCGGAAATATTAAAAAATTCATTTACAAAATTTTCGGATAATCATTTTCTCGGATTTAGTGATGAAAACTCATTTACATACAAAGAAGTTAAAGAAAAAATTGAGATTGTTATTGCAAATTTGAAAAAAATTGGAATAACAAAATCAGATAAAGTTGCCATTTTTTCCAACAACATGACCAATTGGGGGATTGTTTATTTTGCAACAACCTCAATAGGTGCTGTTGCGGTACCCATACTGCCGGATTTTGGCACAGAAGAGCTCAATAACATACTCCAACATAGCGAAGCCAAAGTGCTTTTTGTTGCAGGGATTCTTGAAGACAAAATTCAAAATATTGATAAACAAAATTTAAAGGCAATAGTAAGAACAAACGATCTAAAAACTCTTTATCCCGAAAATTTGGAATTTGATTTTTCTATTAAGTCAAACTTCGAAGAATCAATAAATGCTGATGAAAACGATTTAGCCTCAATAATCTATACTTCGGGAACAACAGGTAAATCAAAAGGAGTGATGCTTTCGCATAAAAACATTTGCTTTAATGCTGTGGAATGCGGTAAAGTGCAACCAATTAGAGAAGATGATATTTTCCTGTCAATCTTACCGTTATCTCATGCTTATGAAAATACATTAGGATTGATTTTACCAATGATGAATGGTGCTCAGGTGAAATATTTGCGAAAACTCCCGACTCCGGCAATACTCGTGCCAGCCTTGCAGACTGTACGTCCGACAATTATGTTATCAGTACCTTTAATAATCGAAAAAATTTACAAGTCAAAAATTATTCCTGCTTTTAACTCAAAGAAATTAATAAAAACTCTTTATAAAATACCAATTTTCAGGAAATGGTTCAATGAAGCTGCAGGGAGAAAACTGATGAAAACATTTGGCGGAAAAATAAGATTCTTTGGAATAGGTGGAGCAAAATTAGATCCTGTTGTGGAAAAGTTTTTAATAGAGGCAAAATTTCCTTATGCTATCGGATATGGATTAACAGAAACTTCTCCGCTTATTGCAGGGGTAAATCCAAAAACCGTGAGATTACAATCTACAGGTCCGAAAATTGAAGGAACAGAGCTTAAACTGATGGATGTTAATCCTAAATCAGGAGAGGGTGAAATCTGGGTTAGAGGCGAAAGTGTTATGAAAGGTTACTATAAAGACGAAGCTCTAACTTCTGAAGTTCTTACAGAGGACGGCTGGTTCAAAACAGGAGACTTAGCTGTTATGGATAAAGACGGATATGTTTTTATTAAAGGTCGAAAAAAGAATGTTATTATTGGAGCAAGTGGAGAAAATATTTATCCGGAAGATATCGAATCAATTATAAATAATTTTGACTTTGTACTTGAATCCATAGTTGTTGAAGAAAAAGGAAGACTTGTTGCCTTAGTACATCTTAATATGGAAGAAATGGAGAAAAAGTACAAAAATTTTAAAAACGAGATGGAAGTTAAACTCGAAGAATATAAAACAGAACTCCTTAATTACATAAATACAAAAGTCAACAAATTCTCAAACGTAAAGAAAATCAACATTCAAAAAGAACCTTTCGAAAAAACTCCTACACAAAAAATTAAACGATATAAATACAAGTCGGATAGTTAGTTAGTCAGTTAGTTAGTTAGTTAGTCAGTTAGTTAGTTAGTTAGTCAGTTGGTTGATTATTTGGTCAGTTGTGTGGTTGGGTTGAAAGTGGTAGATGGGATGTTAAATTATAAGTTTCGAGTCTTTTCAAAAAAGTCAATTCTCCTAAATGAATAACTTACTCAATTTTCAATAAGTATAATATTAATATTCACTAAAAATTGCTTTTTCAGTATATCTATTTTTGGGTGTTAATAAAAAGTAATTTTTACTTTTGTTTTTCAAAATAAGTTTGGATATTTTTGTTTGAACCAAAAAGTAGTAAAAATGAGAACTTTAATTAAAAACATAAAAGAAATGGTTGGCATAATTGAAAATCCTGAAATCCTCTTATTATCAGGGAAACAAATGTCGAAATTAAATACAATTAAAGATGCTTATTTGTTGGTCGAAGGTGAAATAATCAAGGATTTTGGAAAAATGTCTGAAATTTCCCGGGTACTTTTAAATGATTCTAGTATAGAAATAATAGATGCTCAGGGAAAATTCGTTTTGCCATCATTTTGTGATTCTCATACTCATATTGTTTATGCAGGCAGTAGAGAACAAGAATTTTGTGACAAAATCAGAGGACTGAGCTACGAAGATATAGCAAAAAGGGGCGGAGGAATTCTAAATTCAGCCAAATTGCTTCAAAATACTTCTGAAGATGATTTATACGAACAATCAATTGAGAGGGTAAAAGAAATTATTTCACAAGGAACCGGAGCTGTTGAAATTAAAAGTGGTTATGGATTAACACCGGAAGCCGAATTGAAAATGCTTAGAGTAATTCGAAGAATAAAACAAAACTTCCCAATCGAAGTAAAAGCCACATTTCTGGGAGCTCATTCAATACCATTGGAATACCGTCAAAATCCGGACGAATATGTTGATATTGTTATAAATGAAATGATCCCAATGGTTGCAGCAGAAGATTTGGCTGACTATATTGATGTATTTTGCGATAAAGGATTTTTTACTGTAGAACAAACAGAAAGAATCTTAATGGCAGGTATAAAATACGGATTAAGACCTAAAATTCATGCTAACGAACTGGCAAAATCCGGAGGAATTCAAGTAGGAGTGAAGTATAACGCTTTATCCGTTGATCATATTGAATACACTGAAGAAGAAGAAATGCAAGCTCTTCTGAACAGTGAAACCATCCCTACAATTCTTCCGGGAGCTGCTTTCTTTTTAAATATGCCTTTTGCTCCTGCAAGAAAAATTATTGACTTTGGACTTCCTGTTGCAATTGCATCTGATTATAATCCGGGGTCATCTCCATCAGGCAATATGAAGTTAATGATGTCGTTTACCTGTGTAAACTATAAACTTTTGCCAGAAGAAGCAATTAATGCATCAACAATTAACGGAGCTTATGCAATGGGAATAAGTGACATCACAGGCAGCATAACTAAAGGGAAATTGGCAAATTTCTATATCACAAAAAATATAAATTCTTATAGTTTTATTCCTTACGCTTACGGATCTGATTTGATTGAAAAAGTATTTTTGAAAGGAATTGAACAAAAATGTTAAAAATTGGTTAAAATTTATAATTTTAAAAGTAACTTTTAGTAATAGTTAATCGTTTTACCCTAAAATTTATGAATATGGACGTAAGAGAACAAATTTTAAAAGTTTTAAATGAAAACGAACCCATGAGTGCTGGTCAAATTGCTGAAAAAACCGGACTTGACAAAAAAATTGTCGAAAAAGAAATGGATAAACTCAAAAAAGAAAATCTGATAGTTTCTCCTAAAAGATGTTATTGGACAGTAAATAAATGATTTGTTATTCTGTTAACAATATTATAAAGGTTTTGTACAAAACTATTTTCATTGCTTTTGTGCTTGTCATTTTAGCAGCTTGCTCTACTAACATTTTAAGCACAAAAGATTTGCTTGAACTTATAAATTCCAAATACCATCACAGATGGAAATCCGGGATTCAGTACTATAAAATTGTTAATTTTTATTATAAGCAAGATGTCGTAGCTAATCAAATTCAGAAAGTGAACTATAATCTAGAAACAGGATTTTCAAACGAGTTAATTACACAAAATATTGAAGATTCAACAAAAAAATTGGATGGATTAAAGTTCGAGAAAGATTTGAACTTATTTTCAAAAGAAATATTTAATAACACACCTGATGTTAATTTCAGATATTTTTCAGAATTAAATTACAATATCAATAAGTTTAGTATAACTAAAATTGATGACAGTAAAATTTATGTAATTGGAGACGATAATAATAATCAGCTCTGGTATGATGCCAAAAATTTGTATTTACTCAAAATTATAAAATTTGAGCCCGAAGGTAAATATGAAATTTTTTTAAAGGATCATGTTAAAATAGAAAATGATTCCTGGATTGAACAAAATGTTGATGTTAAATTAAACAATGAATTAATCATTTCTGAAAAGTACTTTAATATTCAAGTTCCAATTTTATTTGAAAATAGTTCTGGCAAATCTGAAAAAAGTGAAACAAAAATTATTTCTAAAGAAAATTATCTTGATATAATTATCGTATATGGTTCGAAAAAAATTGCTGAGGGAATTTACTTAATTTATAAACGTTTTTTGTAAAAAATTTTTTTAATTTAAAAACATATAATTTATATTATGTTAAATAGAGTATGTAAAAAAATATCTATAGAGGTTTTTCATTTTTCATCTCCCTTTCTAACTGCGAATAATTCAGTAAAGAATTACAGCTAACAACTTTTGTATTCTTATAGAAATAATAAAGAATTTGTTCGTACTTGTAACCCTTAGCAGCCATATTAAAAGCTGATTCAAGCGATAATCCAACACCATGACCATTTCCTTTTCCGTTTACCGTAATTACGCCACTTTTGTCAATACTCATGGAAAAAAATGCGGAATTCCAATTCAAATCATTACGCACATCATCAACTTTTAAGTTTTCGTTGCCAAGATTGAAACTCATTAATCTTGCGTTTTTCTGATCTATTAAAAGGTCTTTGAAGAGTTTAGATTGAGCAGATTTCACTCCTTTACGAAGCAAATACTGTTGCCATTCAGCACCAGGAATCAACAATTTCCATTGATAACTTTGCCCGTAAATTGCGAATGTATCTACAACAGGTTTTAGATAATCCGAAGAAATTCCCAACACTGAGCCGTCAGCCGTTAATCCGCCGCTATTAATATGATACACGGGATTTATCATATTTAAAGAATTATCAACAATAACCTGTTTATTTGTTTTTTTTGCGGCTTGCATAATTACTCTGCTGCCTGCTCTGTTCTTATACAGATAACAATGTCTGCTATCGCAAAAGTCAAATCCTTCTGATTTATGTTTTCCAAGATTCAAGAAAATACTTGTTCGCAAAATTACAGCCAGAGCCTTGTAATATTCTTCTGAAGCTAGAGTTCCGCGTTCTGCTTCGATAACACCTGCAATATATTGATCGAGATCAATATAATTTATTACATAAATAAAACTCGGAGTTCTTTTAATTCTTAACCATCCATCAAAGTTTTTAGCCGGTTCAACACTACCTGTATAATTAAGAAAGAAAGAAGCCTCTCCCCTGTTAACAAGTACTAAATCCTGATCTGTGGCAAAAGCTTTGTATCTGTTACGATAAACTAAATAGTCAGATTCTTTTATAATGGTTATATTTGTACCGATTTCGAGAGTGTCAACGATTTTTTTACCATCAAAAACGATATAAGAACCTTTTTGTACTGTGAGTGTAATACCTTGAATTTTTCTATCATGAAACAGAGAAATTGAAACCTCTTCGGCTACAAGAAATTTTGAAATAATCAGAAATAATAATATAACTATTAATAAAATGTTATTTTCTTTTCTCTTTTTCATTTAAAGTTAAACTCACAATATAATTTGCTACATTTTGAAAAATTCCAGGTTGATTCAAAATTTTATGCAAATATATATAATTTTCTTTGATGGAATGTAAAATATCATCATTATATAGAATTTTTTTCAACTGTTTTTCAACATTATCCGGAGTCAATTCATTTTGTATTAATTCCATAACAATAAGCTTGTTGAGGATGATATTTACCAGAGAAATATATTTTACTTTGGCAAGCATTTTAGCTATGGCAACAGAAATAGGATTTGCCTTATAACAAACCACCTGCGGTAAGTTGAATAAAGCAGCTTCCAGAGTGGATGTTCCTGATTTTATAAGCCCTGCAACAGAATTTGCCAACAAATCGTAGGTCTGATTAAAAATAATTGATACTTTGTGATTTTTGGTAAGAGATTTATACAATTCCTCCGGTAAATTATGAGTTGCTGCAATAACAAAATTATACTCAGGAAATTTTGGAATAATAGGTAAAATCTCAGGTAAAATATGCTTTAATTCTTGTTTCCGACTTCCGGGAAGAATTGCTATTATAGGTTTTTCGTCGAGATTGTGCTGTTTGCGAAATTCATCACCGTTTTGTGTAGAATAATTTGAAATAATTTCAGCTAATGGATGTCCGAAATATTGAACTTCGATACCGAATTTTGCATAAAATTCTTTCTCGAATGGTAAAATGCAAACTATTCCCTCATTATTATCCCTGAGTTTATAAACTCTGTTAGATTTCCATGCCCAAACCGTTGGAGAAATAAAATAAACTGATTTAAAACCTTGTTTTTTTGTCCATTTTGATATTCTAATATTAAATCCCGGATAGTCAACAAAGATTATAATGTCGGGATTAAAAGCCAAAATATCATTTTTACATTTTTTAAAATTCTTTTTTATTGTTCTTAAATTGGCAAGTACCTCTACAAATCCCATGAATGCCAATTCTCTAATGTGTTTTTGTATATTAACGCCTTCATATGCCATTAAATCTCCGCCCCAGCCTTTTATTTCGGCCGATTGGTCGAGAGATTTAATATGTCTGGCAATATGAGAACCGTATAAATCACCGGATGCTTCGCCGGCAATGATAAAGTATTTCATTAGAGAATTTTTGTTAAAATGACAAGTGCTGTGTAAACAACTACAGATATTATCAATCCTTTAATCGCATACCAATAATCCATCTTTTTCCAGGCAAAAAACAATATCATATTGGGCAATACACAAATCGTAATGGCAGCAGTAAAAGCGTCGTTTATTATAAGAGCTTCAATAAATTCAAAAAGTTTTAATTCCGGATTTTTTGAAAGCATGTACAAAAAATAAATCAAAAAAGAAATCAGAGGCAATAAAATTCCTATGATTAAACCAACATAAGGTTGATTGAACTTCTTAATTTTATTTGGTTTCGGTTCCATTTTTATTTAATTTAAACGTTTTTAAAAAATCTAAAGATTTATAATCGGTAAAATCAATTTTTACAGGAACGATCGAAGCATAATTATTTGCCAGAGCCCACTCGTCTGCTTCTTGATTTTCCGGTTCAAAATTATGAAAACTTCCTGTTAGCCAGTAATAATCAAGTCCATAAGGGTCTATACGTTTTTCAAAATCTTCCTTCCATACTCCGGTGGTTTGTTTACAAATTTTGTATCCCTTAAATTCGTTTTCGGATATAACAGGAAAATTCACATTTAAACATATTTGAGATGGCAAACCTTTAGTTATTACCTCACTAATCAAAGCCGGAGCATATTTTTGAACTAAACTGAAATCAGCATTTGGAGAATGATCCAGAACAGAAAAACCTATAGCAGGAATTCCGTATAAACTTGCTTCGATGGCTGCACCCATAGTACCACTGTAAATTATACTTACAGCAGAATTCGAACCATGATTTATTCCTGAGAGCATTAAATCCGGTTTTTTGTTGAGCAATTGATTTATAGCAAGTTTTACACAATCTACGGGTGTTCCGGGAACAGCATAAATTCTAAGATTATCGTTTTCAACAACTCGTCTCACTCGTAAAGGCGTAAGTAAACTAATTGAATGACTCATCCCGGACTGTCCTCTTTCGGGAGCAACTACAACAACACGACCAAATTCAGAAGCAATTTTTATTAAGGCTTTTAAGCCTCTGGCATCTATTCCATCATCGTTTGAAACTAATATCAATCTATCTTTTTGCACTTTACAATTTTTTTTACAAAAATACTTTTAGTGTTTTATTCTTCCAAATCATTTTTATCATCCTCTCCTACGCTGATTTTCATCCCGTCGTGAGCCAAAATAGTATCCGGAAATACTGACGCAGCTTCCTTTAATAATCCATCCAATTTTTTATATCTGGATGAAAAATGCCCTATAATAAGTTTTTTAGCGTTAACAACCAGAGCAATATTTGCTGCTTGTTCTGCGGTAGTATGCATGGTTTGCTTTGCAATATCCTTATGTTCATTTGCAAATGTAGCTTCGTGATATAGAAGATCGGGATTTTCGATATATTTTTTTATGCTCTTAACCGGCAATGTATCAGTACAAAAAACATATTTCCGTGGCTTTGTAGGTTCTATCGTCAATAGATTGTTTGGAATTATCTCACCGTCAGCTTTAACTAAGTCCTCGCCTCTCTTTAGCTTTACGATGTCTGAGATTGATAAATTTAACTCCTCAATTTTTTCTTTAATAATATTTTTATCTTTTTGTTTTTCCTCAAAACTAAATCCCCATATTGATTTAGAATGTATTAATGGAAAACTGTACACCGATAAGTGTTTATTCTGATATATTAATATTTTACCTTCAGGATTTAAAGGGGAAAATTTAACCTTATATTTTAATTCATCATTATTTAACTTCAGAACTGTTGAATAAATACTTTCAAATTCTGCCGGAGCATAAATATTCAAATCTGATTTTCGTCCCATGAGGTTGTAGCTTGATAATAATCCGAATATTCCATATATATGATCTCCGTGAGTATGTGATATGAATATGTGGTTTATTTTTAACATTGGGACATTAAATCGGCGTAGTTGAACCTGGGTACCTTCTGCACAATCAATTAAATAAGGCGTGCTGTTATACACAACAACTTGCGATGTAGGCATTCTTTGAGAAGTAGGTAAAGCAGAGCTTGAGCCTAAAATTCTGAGGTGAAAGTCAAGCATAAAACTTTAAAATTGAAGATGCTTAACAGACTTACCGCCTCTGGCAATTAGTTTCAGAGATTCTATTCCTATTTTTATATGATCCTCAACATATTGTTCGGTAACCTTTTTATCGCTTTCTTCTGTTTTAATGCCTGTAGAAATCATTGGTTGGTCGCTAACAAGTAAAAGAGCTCCTGAAGGAATACTGTTGTAAAAACCTACAATAAAAATTGTTGCTGTTTCCATATCAATTGCCATAGCTCTTGTTTTACGCAAGAACTTTTTAAATCTTTCGTCGTATTCCCAAACTCTTTTGTTAGTTGTAAAAACAGTACCTGTCCAGTAGTCTCGTCCCATATCACGAATAGTTGTAGAAACAGCTCTCTGAAGCTGGAATGCAGGTAAAGCAGGTACTTCGGGCGGTAGATAGTCGTTTGAAGTTCCTTCGCTACGTATAGCAGCGATTGGTAATATTAAATCACCAAGTTTATTTTTAGCTTTGAGTCCACCGCATTTGCC
This sequence comes from uncultured Bacteroidales bacterium, assembly GCA_937982115.1. Taxonomy (GTDB): domain Bacteria; phylum Bacteroidota; class Bacteroidia; order Bacteroidales; family ML635J-15; genus Bact-19. The sequence continues at coordinate 19,177 of CALJNE010000002.1, forward strand.
AAGAAATAGAACTGCTTTTGGATAAATTGCACTTAATAAATCCATTATAATTGCTGCGTTTGGCGAACCAATTCCAAAGTTTATTATCGTAATGTTATCAGCTGTAGCACTTGGCATATTTCTGTCAAGACCATCAACCGGAACATTGTTATACTGAGCAAAAAGTTCGACATATAATTGAAAATTTGTTAATAAAATATATTCCCCGAAACTGTCGAGGCTTTTTCCTGTATATCGTGGCAACCAATTTCTAACAATTTCTTCTTTAGTTTTCATATTCGATAAATTTTAGCAAAAATACAGGATTTTTTTCAATTTTCAGTTATAAATTTCAAGAGAAAATAAAATGATAAATACATTAACATTTCGTTAAAACTATTTTAAGATTTAATCACAATATTTTTCCTTTTAATTTGTTATTTTTGTAAGGTTTGCGAGGCAAAATAACAACTCTTTTTCATGGTTATTGGGGTTTTAGTTGGCCTGAAGTCAGAAATGGCTTCAGGTTTTTTATTTTATATTGTAAGCCTCAAAAGTACCATCATCAAATAAGACAATAACTCTTTTAATTTTTGCTTCCTGTTTCTCCGGAATTTTAGGAGTGTCATCTGAATTTACAGGAATAAACGAAATTTGTTCCTTTTTTGTTTGTTCAGGAATATTTTTTTCTTCTTGTTGAACAGTTTTATTCTCAGTTATAGGTTCAGGTTCCGAGAAAGCAGTCTTATCTTCAAATTTATTGGTTTTATCTGACAGTTCAGAATTTATGCTCTTGTTATTTGCAATTTCGTTTTCATTAGACACAACAGTAGAAAATAAATCTGTTTGTATTGGTAATTTAAATTTTTGATTTTCTGAACTAACTGTAGTTGATTCATTTCTGTACATTGGACCTTCACCAAGTAAAAGCCAATCAGAACTTATTTCCGGAAATCGTTTTAGTATTTTTAAAATTAATTCTGTTGAGGGATTATTACGTCCGGATAAAATATGTGAAATTCCAGATGCCTGAACACCGATTTCTTCAGCGAATTTAGCAGAAGTTAATCCTCTTGACTTAATTATTTTAGCTATCCTATCTTTCATTAGTTTTTAATTTTACTACAAATGTAAATATTTATACATTACAAATGTAAAACATTTTTACATTACTTTTATAATTTTTTATTAACAATTATAAATTTACATTTGTAATAGTTTTTATATTTGTAATTTTTAAAAAAAATTATTAGATATTATCTGATTCGGGATCATTTCAATACCTAAACTTGTTTTTTCTAATTTTTCCATATTTATAAAGTTTAACTTTAATAAAAATTTTTAATATATTGGTTTTCAGTTAAATAATTTGTTTATTTTATGCAAAAATTTACACAAATAAACGAAAAATGACAAATATTCATTTTTTAATTTAATATTTATTTTAAATAAAAATCTTAAATAACTGATTTTAAGTATTATATAATTATTTTTATGCAAAAATAATATATGATAATTTTAGATTGATTAGTTTTATTGATTTTTGTAAACATTACTTTTTTGATGTTTTTAGGTAAATAATAAAATTACATATGTAAATGAAATCTTTTTTTTAATTGATGTATTTTTGTAAAACATTTTAGTGTTTATATTTGTAAAATTACGTTTGTAATGTTTTATGGTTTACATTTATAATTTAACATTAATGTAAATGATTATCAGAATTGAAATATCTCAAATTATCTATTGTGAATTTCAAAATAATCGGAAAAACACCCTATTTTTCTAAATCATCTGAGAATTGCATAAAAAAATCTTTTCTTTATAATGATATGAAATATTAAAATTATATGCATTTAGAAAATATACCTTCCATCTCCGATTTCGATTTGTATTATCCATTAGTAATTAAGAAATAATGATTGACGAATGTTAAATTTCAACTGCCTGGAGTAATTGAATTGTTTTAGTTACAAATCAAGACAATTTATTTAACTTGAGCGGTTTTTAAAACTTTTGTTAGATTAAGAAGCATAAATAAAGTAATCACCGCTGCCAGAAAATCAGCAGTAGGAAAAGATATCCATATACCAATCTCACCGAAATAAAGGGGTAAAAACAAAACAAACGGTATAAGAAATAGAACCTGTCTGGCTAAAGCCAAAAAGAGTGAAGATATTGCCTTACCAAGAGACTGAAATAAGCCAGAAGCAATTATTTGAAAACCAATTACAGGAAAAGCGATGATAAATATTTTCAACATTTTTCCTCCATACTCAATGACCATACTGTCAGTAGTAAAAATCATTATTAGTTGTTTGGAAAAACTAAAATATATTATAAGAGAAAATATGCAAAACCATGTTGACCACTTAATCGAAACTTTAATAGATTCAATAACTCTATTGAAGTTTTTAGCTCCGTAATTATATCCGGCAATAGGCATAAAAGCTTGATTTAGACCGAATAAAGGCATAAAAATAAGCATGGATAACCTTAGAATTATACCAAAACTAGCAATAGCAACAGTTCCTCCATATCGAATAAGAGCATGATTCAGAACAACAGTCATAACAGAAGAAGCAATTTGACGGGCAAAAGAAGAAGCACCGAGAGCAAATGTTTCGGTAATAATACTTTTTTGGGGAATTCTAAACAATTGAGCTAAATTTATCTTAAGATAAGATTTATTATTTAATGTAAAATACCAAACACAAGCCAAAGATGCTAAAGTCTGACTGATGCTTGTTGCTATTGCGGCTCCCATAACTCCCCAGGAAAATCCAAAGATAAATATTGGATCAAGAATAATATTGAATAGAGCGGCAAAGGATTGAACTTTCATAGGAAATTTTGTATTACCCTCTGCCCTGATTGCATTCATAAGAACATAAAGTATATTCTGAAAAAAAGCACCGGGCAAACACCATAACAAGTAAATTTTTGCCTGCGGTAAAATTTCTTCATTAGCCCCAAAAAGTTTAAGAAAAAATTCTGGAACAATAGCAATAAACAGAATTAGAAAAAAATTTAAAAAACTTATTGCAGAAAGAATATTATGCAAAGCCAATTGAGCTTTAAGTTTTTTTCTGCTTCCCAAAGTGCGAGAAATGATAGAAGCCCCTCCCATGCCAATTGCGTGACCAAAGGTTGTAATAGTCATTATTACAGGCAAAGCTAAAGCAACAGCCGCCAAAGCCACTGTCCCTGCACCATGTCCTAAGAAAATAGTATCAGTAATATTGTAAATTGAAATTGCCAGCATTCCTAAAATTGAAGGTCCCGACATTGACAATAATAATCGTGGAATTTTTTCGCTACCTAACCTTTCTGTATGCTTCATCCCAGTTAATTATGCTTGTAAAGTTTTAATTCCGTGAAATCAAAATCCGGATTGGGAATGTCAATTCTCATTTCCGTTACATTTCCATATTTATCAAAAAGAAATTGAACAGATCCTGCAGGTAGAGACGGAGCCTGATCAAATTTTACACTAAAAACATCATAATGCCAATGTTTTAAATAGCCTTGATATATGGGAGTATGCGTCATTTCGAGATACAATTTTTTATCTTTCAAACTAACTTTAACATCACCATAAACATCACTTTTGTAAACCCCGCAATAAGCTTCAGGCTTAAATGAAGGTTGTGTATTTTTTACTCGTGCAGCTTCCCATTTTTCTTTTTCTTCTTTATCATTATTATCAACCCATTGTTTTACTTTCAAAAAATAATCCGACCAAAATAAATCAAGGCGATTATCAATCAAATAATCAAGAAGTGTAAGCATTATAACATTATAAGTATAAGCCATATTATTTGTAAGAATAACAAAACCCAGATTCTTTTCCGGAATAAATACAGTTTGAGAAATCATGCCATCATAACCGCCATTGTGAGTAACAATCAGAAAGGATTTATAATCATATAAAGTCCAACCTAAACCATAAGCTTTAAAATGCGTTGATGGATTTATAGATTTTGAAAACGGACTAATATCAATAATTGTATGTGGTTTTGTTAGTTCATTATATTGTTTCTCCGAGAAAATCTGTTTACCTTTGAATTTACCTTTGTTTATGTTCAGAATAAGCCATTTAGCAACATCATTTACATTACTGTTTATGCTGCCTGCCGGACCAATATTATCCCAATTAACATAAGGAATTACTATATTTTTGTCATCAACAAAAGTATGACATGAAGCCACGTTATCAAGTTGATTGTTTACAGTTATACTTGTATTTGTTCTATTCATTTCAAGTGGTTCAAAAATTCTATGTTTAATAAAATCATCCCAGGTTGTGTCTGTAACATATTCAACAATAAGTCCTGCAGCAATGTACATAATATTTGAATATCCAAATTTTTCTCTGAATCCATACTCAGGTTTTAAATAGGCAGCTCTTCGTACTACTTCTTCACGGGAATGATCACTTGCATACCAAATTAAATCGCCCGAAAAAGTTTTTAATCCGGTTCGATGGCATAATAAATCCCTAACGGTCATTTGTTCTGTTACAAAAGGATTATAAAGCTTAAACCATGGAATGTATTTTGTTACTTTATCATCCAAGGAAATTCTGTTTTCATCAACTAAAATTGCCAGTGCAGTTGCAGTAAAAGCTTTTGTATTTGATGCTATGGCAAAGTTGGTATTCTCGTTAACTTTTCTGCGTTTACCTTCTTCAAGGTAACCAAACCCTTTGGCATACAGAATTTTTTGATTATCAACAATTGCAATTGCCATTCCCGGAGTGTTATAAGTTTGTCGGATTTTTTCCAGAACATCATCTAATTTTGTTTCATCAATTTTTGTCTGAGAAAAAAGAATTGAAAATAAAAAACAAAGCAGTGTTAAGATTAAAAACCTTTTCATACAAGTTTTAAATTTTGAATTATTAAACTAAAAATCTTAGGGTTTGTTTGATATTACCTTAAACTCTGTTCGACGATTAAGAGCTCTGCCTTCTTCTGTATCGTTAGTTGCAATAGGCACAGAATAATCATAACCTTTGTAGCTCAGGCGTTTTTTATCAATTCCCTTAGAAACTAAATAATCATAAACCGACTTAGCTCGATTTTCGGATAAGGTTTTATTATAAGCTTTTGATCCTCTATTATCAGTATGACCGCCGATTTCTATAACTAAACCTGGATTGTTATTAAGATATTCCAAAACTTTATTTAACTCTGCATAAGATTCAGGAAGTAGCTCGTAAGAGTCAAAATCAAAAAAAATATTTTTTAAGACAACAGTAACCCCTTCTCTTAAAGGTTGCAAAGGTATATTCATGATATAAGGTTTATCAGGAGTTTCGAGGTTGCTAAGCGAAAAGTTTTCTGAATAAAACAAGTAGCCTTTTTTATCAACATTGAAAGCATAATCCTTGTCCACAGGCAAAGAAACCATATATTCTCCGGTTTTTGCATCGGATAAAACCGTAGCAACAAGATTTTCGGTTTTTAGGTCAATAAGTTCGCAAACAGCTTCGAGTCTTTGATTGGTAACTACATCATAAACATATCCTGAAACATAAGTAGTGGCAATTGGCTTAATTTCTTCAGGAATTTTAAAGAAATAAATATCTAGATCGTTTTTACCCTGAGTTGAAGCAAATAGTGCAACATCACCTCTTGCATTAACAATGAGGCTTCTTTCTTCTCCGTTGGTATTGATAGGATATCCGAGATTTACGGGCTTAGACCATTTACCGGTTTTTTCGTCGCGTCTGGAATAAAACAGGTCGAAATCTCCCATTCCGGGATGACCTTGAGAAGCAAAATACAAAGTTCGCCCATCGGGATGAATAAACGGAGAAATTTCTTCATATTCAGTGTTTATTGGCTCACCTAAATTAAACACCGGCGAAACAGCATTCCCCTGATTGTCAATTTCTACTACCCAAATATCTGTTTTTCCTTTACCGCCAGGTCTTCCAGATGCAAAATACAAAAATCTTCCGTCGGCTGTCAAACTGGGATTGCTGTCCCAATGTGGAGAATTTACTGTTTTCATATTCTTTGGAGCTGTCCACTTACCATCAACTAAAAACATTATGTATAAATCACAAGAACCAAGTCCATCGGGACGATTGCAAGCTGTAAAAACTATTGTTTTCCCATCACCCGAAATACACTGAGCTCCTTCGTTTAGTTTTGTATTTATATTTCCCGGTAAAGGTATTGCTGTTCCAAACATTTTTAGTTCCGGATCATAATACGAAACAAACAAATCTTCGTGCATGTTGGATTGAGTCCTTGATGAATTATTCTGATTTAAAGGAATTTGACGAGTAAAAACCAGCACACGCTCATCAATTGATAGCGAAGGCCAGTACTCATCGAAGTGAGTATTAACTCCAGGTCCGAGGTTTATTGGAGTGAAAGGAACTGGATTGTTATATGCACTGTCGGCAAAGTAAATATATTTCTTTAGACGTTGAAAATCATATTTTAGATATTTTACAGTATCTGCATTTTTATAGAAAAAATCTATGAATTGTTTTGCATTGGAGTATTCTCCTGCCCTATATGCAAGTACAGCAAGTTTGTAGCTTAATCCTGTATCATAAAACGGGTCTATTTCAAATACTTTTTTATAAGCAAGATAAGACTCCCATACATCTCCGAGAAAATCATGAATCTCGGCTTTGAGTAACCAGGCTTCAAGAAATCCGGGATCAATCTCAACTGCTTTATTTATTTCCATTACTGCAGCATTATTTTGATGTCGTTCCATCAAAGCTACAGATTTATTAAAACTTTTAATGGACTTCTTGTTAGTCGTATATTTCGATTTTTCTTGAGAAAAAAGAATTATACAAGGCAAAAGTAATATATATATCAAAAATATTTTTTTCATTTGTGCTGAATTTTTATTTTGTTAATTTTCATCATTCACTATTTTTTAAAGAATATTCAATTTATTCACACCAAATTCATTTTTAACTTATATCTTTTAAGTTTCAATTCTTTAGAAGCCACTTAATAAAAAAACGCTAAAAAAACCGATTTTATTACTATTCATTACGGTATGTTTAGATATTTATGCACCTGAACCGAAACTTTCCATTTAGGATTATTTTTAACATAGTTCACAACCATTTCTGAGGTTTGTTTTATTCTACTCCATTCGGGCTGCAAAAATAATTCCGAAGACTTTTTTGATTTATTTGCACAGGTTTCAGCCCAGATAAAATCATCTTCTTCAAAAATCACAACTTTAACCTCGTTAGCTATCTGAAAATAAATATCGAGAGGGGGTTTCTGTTTTTTTGGAGAAAGGCAAACCCAATCCCATAAACCACTGAATTGGTATGCTCCACAGGTCTCGAGCATCAACTTGTAACCAAGTTTTTTTGCTTTATGACAAAACTCGTCAAAATTATATGTTAAAGGTTCCCCTCCTGTTACAACTATTGTATCGGCTGCGGTAGTCTGAACTCTGTGGAGAATTTCTTCTATTTTAATGTATTGATGTTCTTCGGGGAACCACGACTCTTTTGAATCGCACCAATGGCATGCCAGATCACAACCACCAACCCTTATGAAATATGCTGCTTTCCCGGTATTATGCCCCTCTCCCTGTATTGAATAAAATTCTTCCAATATTGGAATAAATCCTTGTATATCTGTCATTTAACCAATGTTATTTAATTATTTTATCTAAAACTCCTTTTGCCACATCATAATGAATCATAATGGTCATCATTTTTAATTTGATATAGTCTTCGTGAAAGAAGCGATAACCTTTGTGTTTTCCGTCAAAAGCTCCGCTTCCGGAATCCTTAATCAGGTACCAATATGCATCGCCGACTTTATAATATCCAACAATATGAATACAATGATCATTTGTAGTAGAACCGTTATATAGTCTTAACTCTCGAGAATCTGCATTAATATAAGCTGCCGGAATATCAAAATCAGGAACAATTGCAACTTCCTCAATCTGACAATAACCCGGCTCGGAGACATCTCCGCAAAGACTTACTGTGTATCCTGATGTTACGGCACTACGTATTAAAAATATAAAATCTTCAAGTGATACATTATAGTATTCCTTACATTTCCACCAATTATCAGGTTCTTCGAGTTCATGTTTTTCATTATAGTTATATCGTTTTGTTGACATAAAAGAATAATATCGTCCGGGATTTAGTTTCAGAAATTCACGCATATAAGTTTGAGGATTATAAACTACATTATTGATTTTGAGCACTGTTGGTGGTTCGCCTAAATATTTGTTTAGAATATTTTTAATATTAGTCAAGACTTCTTCTTTATTCCAATTATCGGCAGTTTTTACAGATTTCAGATATGTTTCATATTCCTCAAAAAGTTTATCGTGATCGTTAAATTTTTTACCTTCTTGAAGCCCTGTATATAGTTCATAAGGGACTAAACCGTATTTATTCATAATCCTTTGAATAGCATTTGCCTCGGACCCTTGACCAAGCGGAGTTTCACCTTTAGTATCAATAAAATTTTCTGCACGGTCGTAGTAATCCCAATAAACCAAATACATTTCCGAGAGTTTAACTTTTTTGTTTGTTAATCTGTAAATTTCTGATTCCATAAACGAAACTGCAGAATAGGCCCAACAAGTTCCACTATTCCCTTGCGAAACAGGAATACTGTGATAAATAGTTTTATAAAGAGAAATATCAGCCGGATATTTTTTCTCGGAGAAATCAACTTTAAATTGCAATGGTGCTTTATAATTTTTAAGATTTGGAGTTTCGCCGCTGATATCGGGTAAAATTACCTTATGATAAAAACCCGGTGGATATATTTTATAAATACCAAAATGTTGATTTTGAGCAAGTAGGCATACAGTACTTAAAACAAAAAATAAATTAAAAAAAACTTTTCTCATAACAATTAATTTATTTTCAAAAATATGAAATTTATTGATAAAAGGAAGATTTTTATGGTGTAATAATTTTTTCAAAGGGAAATCAATTTTATATATGGATTCGATATATCAAAAAGAAAGGTAATAAAGGAAAAACCTCAGAAGGCTACAAAAATATTAAAGTAGTTGAAAAATTATCTGGAAAATTTAAAAAGCATTTATGAAACCTTAGAAATAACAAAATTAACTAACTACCCAACTAACTAACTAACTAACTACCCAACTAACTAACTGACTAAACTAACTAACTAACCAACTAACTGACTTACTAACTTAATTCTTCATTTGTCTTCTTCGGTCAATTTCTTTAAGAAAGATTTTTCTGAGTCTCATATTTTTGGGAGTAACTTCTACGAGTTCGTCTTCGGCGATGTATTCCATTGCTTCTTCTAGAGAGAATTTAACAGCAGGAGCAATATTTACTTTTTCGTCTGATCCTGCAGCTCGAATATTTGTCAATTTTTTCGTTTTTGTTACGTTTAATCCAATATCTTCCTGTCGAGTATTTTCGCCGATAATTTGACCTTCGTACACTTCTTCGCCTGGTTCAATGAAAAATATGCCTCTATCCTGCAATTTATCCAGGGAATATGCAATAGCAGTTCCGGTTTCTATGCTGATTAGAGAGCCGTTGCGTTTATTTCCGATTTCTCCTTTATAGGGTTGAAATGAATGAAATCTGTGTGCTATAATTGCTTCTCCCTCAGTTAGTGTTAATAATATATTCCTTATGCCTATTAATCCGCGAGATGGAATGTAAAATTCCAGGAATGTCCAGTCATTTTTAATTTCGATGTTGAGAAGTTCGCCTTTTCGCGATGTTACTACCTCAATTACTTTTCCGGCAGATGTTTCAGGTGTGTGTACGGTAAGATATTCAACAGGTTCGTGCTTTACGCCGTTAATTTCCTTAATAACTACTTTTGGTTGACCAAGTTGCAGCTCATAACCTTCGCGTCTCATTGTTTCTATCAAAATTGAAAGATGTAAAATGCCTCTGCCATAAACTTTAAATTTATCAGCTGATTCAGTTTCTTCAACTCTTAGAGCAAGATTTTTTTCTGTTTCTCTAAACAGTCTGTCTCTAAGCTGACGCGAAGTAATGAATTTTCCGTCTCTGCCAAAAAATGGAGAGTCGTTGGTCATGAAAAACATGCTGATTGTGGGCTCATCAATTTTTATAGCTTCGAGCGGTTCGGGTTCTAGATAATCACAAACAGTGTCGCCAATATCGAAACTTTCGAGTCCCATAATAGCACAAATCTCCCCCGCATAAACCGTTTTTTTTGTCTTTTCTTTAGCAAGTCCCTCAAATGTGTATAATTCTTTAACTACGGACTTCAATACCGTACCATCGGATTTAACAACAGAAACCTGATCTCCTGCTTGTATTTTACCTCTTGTAACTTTTCCAATAGCAATTCTACCGACATAAGATGAATAATCAAGATTAGTTATCCGCATTTGTAAACTTCCAGCTGGATAATTTTTTGGTTTAATAGTATCAAGGATTATATCAAGCAAATATGCTACATCAGAAGTTTGATTTTCCCAGTGATCACTCATCCAACCTTGTTTTGCAGAACCGAATACTGTGGGAAAGTCCAATTGATCTTCTGTTGCATTAAGCTGGCACATTAAGTCGAAAACTTTTTCCTGTGCCAATTCGGGATTACAATTTGGTTTATCAACTTTATTTATGACAACAATAGGTTTCAGCCCAAGTTCCAGAGCTTTCTGGAGCACAAATCTTGTTTGGGGCATCGGACCTTCAAAAGCATCAACAATCAGCAATACTCCGTCAGCCATATTTAAAACTCGTTCCACCTCACCACCAAAATCAGCATGTCCGGGTGTGTCTATGATGTTAATTTTAACACCTTTATATCGCACTGAGACATTTTTTGCCAAAATTGTAATTCCTCTTTCACGTTCGAGTTCATTTGAGTCGAGAATTAACTCACCAACATTTTGATTATCTCTGAAAAGTTTTACCTGGAATAAAATTCGGTCAACAAGAGTTGTTTTACCGTGATCTACGTGAGCAATTATTGCAATATTTCTTATATCTTCCATTTTTGTAAAAAAATTAAAAATCAATTTAAAAAAAAAGTCTCCAACCGGAGACTCTTGTGAACCAGAGAGGAGTCGAACCCCTAACCTTCTGATCCGTAGTCAGATGCTCTATCCAATTGAGCTACTGGTCCATTTTTCAAGCTGCAAAGGTATAATGTTTATTTTAAATATGCAAAAAGTTTTTTATATTTTTTTACCTCTCAATGAATATTCGTCTGCTGCCTCTATTTTTACTTGAATAAATTGTCCAGTTTCAAGCTTTTGAGACGAAGTAAAAATCACTTCATTATCAACTTCCGGCGAATCAAATTCTGTACGTCCGTAAAAAAATTTACCATCAAATTCATCAACTAAAGTTTTAAAACTTTGCCCAACTTTTTTAAGATTCAGCTCCAGAGATATTTCAGCCTGAATATCCATAATAATTTTGGATCTTTGCTTTTTTACCGAAGCTTTAATTGTGTCTTTATAATTTTTTGCCGATTTAGTACCTTCTTCTTCTGAATATTCAAATACTCCCAGCCTATCGAATTTAATATTTTTAACAAATTCCAGAAGTTCATCAAATTCTCTTTTGCCTTCACCCGGATGTCCTACGAGCAGACTTGTACGAATAGCTGCATCAGGAATTTTATTTCTTATTTTTTCAATAAGTTTGTATGTTTCTTCTTTTGTTCCTCCACGGTTCATCATTTGAAGGATTTTGTCGGAAATGTGCTGAACAGGAATGTCAAAATATTTACAAATTTTTGGATTTTCTGCCGCAATATCAATTACTTTCTCAGGAAATAAAAATGGATACAGATAATGCATTCTTATCCATTCAATACCGTTAATCAGGCTTAACTTTTCGAGAAGTTCGGGCAGTAGAAATTTCTTTTCTAAATCATAACCATAAAAACTCAAATCCTGAGCTATTAAAAGCAATTCTTTAACTCCACTCTCGCTTAAAACTTTAGCTTCTTGTAAAATATCATCAATTTTTCGGGAAACATATTTACCTTTAAACAATGGTATTGCACAAAAAGAACAATTTCTATTGCAGCCTTCAGCAATTTTTAGGTATGAATAATGTCTTGCCGATTCAAAAATACGTCCGTAAATATTATAAGTATTTTTTTTTGGTACATTTAAAGCCATTAATAATTCGTCAGGATTATAATTACCGAGAAAAACATCAACCTCAGGGATTTCCTGTTTTAAGTCGTTCATATATCTTTCGCTCAAGCAACCAAACACAATGATTTTTTCAAGTTTTTTATTTTCTTTTAAAGCTACTAAATCAAAAATTGTATCAATAGATTGTACTTTGGCATCATTTATGAAACCGCAGGTGTTGACAATAGCAATGTTATAATCATTAGTTTCGGAATTATGAAAAACCTTAAATCCATGAATTTCAGCAACATAAGCAAATTTTTCGGAATCCACAGTGTTTTTTGCACATCCCAGAGTTATAATGTTAATTATTTTTTGCATATTAGCAGTGTTAAATTTTTGCAAATATAAAAAGTATGAAGAATATTGCCCTAATGATAATATGTAGTTTATCTTATTTAAGTTTATTTTCTCAATATTATAAAATTCCAGATTGGGCAGAAAATTTACCACAAAGCTCTAATTATTCAATATATTCTATAGGGATAAGCGATCCTAGAATTAAAGATACAGAATTAGCAGAAAACATTGCAATACACAGGGCTTTATGCTTTGCCATAATTGCCTCGAAATCGGATGTGCTCTTAATTTCTGATTATTTCGAAAAGAAAAGCGAAGAATATCGCTGGATAATAATGAAAGATAATGTCGAAGAATTGAGTAAAATTATTGCTTCAGGATATGTTGATAAAAATAATTATACCGTGCTTGATAAGTTCACTAACGAAAACGATGAAATCTTTGTCTTATTAAAATATGTACCTGACAATTCAAAAACTCCTAATTTTTTTGTTGACGCAGAATATTATCGTAAAGAATTTGAGGTAAGCAATACAAGAGCATTAGAATCGGTAAAAAACATTATTCTTAAGTCAAAATGGAAATCTCCCGAAATGAAAGACACGCTTCGAAGTGTTTACGAGCTTGTTATTTGGAATAATGACATCACCGTTAAAAATCAATTTAATAATAAAACCGTAACAACTCCGGGCTTCTCGTACGAATATTTTTCAACTATCCCAGAAAATTTTGAACCGAGTTTATATACAGGAAACGGAAGTGTAAAGAAAGGAATCTGGATTGGATATCTCGAAACAATGATGCAAAGTTTTGTAATAGCCTCAAAAAATTATCAATCGAAGTTTGCAACAGTATCAGATGACTATAAAGTCAGTCGAAACGACGGAATTTATGAAACCAGCACCGAAAGTTTATCCAGAAGTGTTAGCCGGAACAACCTGTCATTTGAATACGCAGGCTTTGGAATTAATGAAAATCGTATTTACACAAGAACTTATCTTTTTGGCCAACGCCCGGCATATAAAACCTACGCAGCAATTAAAGCAGAACAAGACAGTATTGCTAACAGTAAAAAAAGCAAATGTTTCTTAAAAAGACTTTTTAAGGAAAAGAAATAATTACCGAAAAATTTAGTATTCCGGCAATTATTAATTTAAAGAAAAATCATCATTATTCTTCGTCAGAATCTGAATCCTGATATTCAGAATAATTTTCGTTTTCGGAATTTTCGCGTGGCATAAAATACTCAGGCTTTTGTTCCTTGATGTATTCTACAGCTTTTTCGTAACCTTCGGCAAACTTTCCAAAATCTTCTTTATATAAGAAAACTTTGTGTTTTTCGAATCTGTAGTTTCCATCACGGTCAAAAACCTTTTTACTTTCAGTAATTGTAAGGTAGAAATCCCCTTGTTTAGTTTCTTTCACATCAAAAAAATACGTTCTTTTTCCGGCTCTAACAGACACAGAAAAAATTTCCTCTCTCCTTTTTTCATTGCCTTCCATACAACACTATTTAATTGTTCAGCACAAATATAAATAAAAAATAAATATACAAACAACAATTTCAAAGATTTTTTTCATTGATTTTTTTTATTGTCGGTAAAAAGAATTAAATTATTTTTGCACAGCAAATTTTTTGACAAGTACATTAACATGATTAGCCGAAGATTAATTCGATTGAAGGTGATGCAGATTCACTACGGTTTTTTACAGTCTGATGATATTTCCGAATTATCAAAACTGGAAAACGATTTAAATTACAGTATAGAACAATCATACAATTTATTTTTAAGTTTACATTGTTTATTGATAGAACTTTTTGACCTCGAAAGAGAAAAAGTAGAAATCAGAAAAAACAAGTTATTACCAAGTCCGGAAGATTTGAACCCTAACACAAAATTCATTGATAATGAAATAATCAAACGAATTAAAGAACACCCACTAATTCAAAAGACGTGTAAAAACTCTGATTTGAATTGGGTCGAGCAATACAGATTAATTAATAATATACATGAAACTTTGATAAAATCCGAACATTATCAAAAATTCATGAATAACGGGAAATTGGGAATTGAACAGAATTATGATATCATTGCCTATATTTTAGAAAAAATAGTTTTGAAGAACAAACTTCTTGAAGAAATTTTGGAAGATCGAAACATTTTCTGGAACGATGATCTTGAGTTTTGGGTAAGTAATATTTTGCAATACTTAAAAAAATACAAAAAAAATCCGGAAACATTCGAGATACCGGGCGTTTGGAGAGATGAAGAAGACAAAACATTTGCCTTCAGATTGCTTAAGTTTTCTGTTCTAAACAGACAAAAATTTGATGCCATAATTGTTGATGCATTACAAAAATGGGAATTAGAAAGATTAGCCTTAGTTGACAGATCGCTTCTGCATCTTGCAATTTGTGAATATACCGAAATGCCTGAAGTTCCCGTAAAAGTTACAATAAACGAGTATATCGAAATTTCAAAGTACTACAGCACCGAAAAAAGCAGTGTTTTTATTAATGGTATTCTTGATAAAATTCACCTAATACTTAAAGAAAAAGGGCAACTCATAAAAGAAGGACGAGGCTTAGCTGATTGTTAACATTTTTTAATGATTTTATTCTCAAAATATCTTTAAAATATTTTATTTTTGTAAAACTTTAAATTTTTAATAAAAATGAAAGGATTAGTTTTTTGTTCGATAGTTTTGTTTAGTGTGATGGCATTTTCATGTAAAAACGACAACAAAAAAACCGGAGGAGATTATAATATTAACAATCCTAATTCGGCAACGGAAAATGTAGTTTCCGGTTTACCAACGATTGATTTTGAAGAAATGGAATATAACTTTGGTACTGTTATCGCAGGTGAAAAAGTTTCGCATGCTTTTGTTTTTAAAAATAATGGGAAAGGGAATCTAATAATTTCAAATGTAAAAACATCATGCGGTTGCACAGCATCTAAATGGACAAAAGAACCGGTAAAACCCGGAGAAACTGGCATTGTAGAAGTTGTGTTCGACAGCGCAAATCGTAGTGGCAAACAAACAAAAACAGCGATAGTATATTCAAACGCTCAACCAAATTCAACCGAATTGGTTATACATTGTGATGTAATAAATTAAAATTAACTAAATTAAATCAAAAATTATGATGAATCAATTGTTTTTAATGGCTGGACAAGAAGGACAAAGTCCTTACGGATCACTTATTTTCTTAGGTCTTATTATTCTTGTTTTTTACTTTTTTATGATTAGACCACAAATCAAAAGACAAAAAGAAGCACAAAAATTTAGAAACAGTCTTCAGAAAGGCGACAAAGTAATCACAGCTGGCGGAATCTACGGTATCATCACCGAAGTTCATGACACATATGTAATGGTTGAAATTGATACAAACGTAAAAGTTAAAATTGATAAAGGCTCAATCGTTGCAAGTCCGGCTGATCTTCAAAACACTCAGAAATAATTTATTATGGATAAAAAGAAGAACATTGTATTGGTTCTGAAACGAAAATTCAGAAGTCGCAATGTTCTTATTTTTTTATTTTTTGTTATTATCTCAACAGTTTTGTGGTTTTTAAATGCACTCAATAAAACCTATGTTTCGGATTTTAAATTAAATATTTCATTCACAAATATTCCGGAAGACTTAATACAAAAAAATATCAGTAAAACTTTTGTTGTTAAAGTTAAAGGATCCGGTTTTTCCTTAATCCGTGAAAAATTTAATAACCTCGACATACCAATAAATATAGATTTAAACAATAAAAACATAAAAATTTTTTCTCTCCAAAATTCTTCCGAAAAATATATATTAACTCGAGATATTGCTCCATTGATTAGCAAATTATTTTCCGATGAAGTAAGTATTGAAAAAATTCTTCCCGATACAATTTTTTTTATTGATAAAAGAGGTATTTCAAAAACAGTCCCTATCAAGGCAAATTTAGTTTTTTCCGAAAACGACCTCTCCAACTTTATTTCTGAAATTATTATTTCACCAAAAACAATAACTATTTATGGTGAAAAAGCAGTTATTGATACAATTAATTACTTATACACTCAACGGAGGGAAGTAAGTCTTACTAGCCTCAATAATTATTTTGAACTTCCCATATTAGACAACTTTGAAGATAAAATCAATTTTTCGTTAAAAAAAGTTATTGTAAATGTAAAGATAGAAGAATTTACTGAAAAAAAATTGTTGGTAAAAATCACTCCAGAAAATTTTCCAGAAGAATTTGACGTAATATTATCGCCCATTGAAGTAAACATTGTTTGTAAAATACCACTCAGCGAGTACGACAATATTAAACCAGAAGATTTTCATGCATTTGTTGATTACCAGATTAGAGGGAAGGATATGATACAGGTAAAAGTCGAAAGCAAAAACACAAAAGCAAAAGTTACTCAGATAAACCCGGAATTTATAAGTTATATTTTACAAAAGAAAAATCATGATTAAAATAGGACTTACCGGAATTATTGGTTCCGGCAAATCTACAGTTTCTAAAATTTTTGAAACACTTCAAATCCCTGTTTATTATTCAGACTTAAGAGCTTCGGAATTGATAAACAGCAACCAACACATTGTCAATTCTTTAAAAAATAAATACGGCGAAACCATTTATACAAATGGAACGCTAAATAAACCTTTATTGGCAAGCATTATCTTTAACAACAATGATGAAAGAAAATTTGTAAATTCTGTAGTTCATCCCATTGTTATAAATGATTTCAAATTTTGGTCGGGAAATCAAAAAGCTAATATTGTTGCAATTGAATCGGCTTTAATTTATGAAACATCATTAAAGAATATTTTAAATTATATTATTGAAGTTAAAAGTCCTCACGAATTGCTTCTCAAGCGAATTATCAAAAGAGATAACATTTCAAGAGCTGAAGCATTAAAAAAAATTAATTCTCAAAAAGCATTGTACACCAATGAAAAACCTGATTTTGTGATTGTAAATGACGAAAAGCAATCCCTAATACTACAGACACAAATATTATTAACAAAACTTGGACATAATGAAGCTTGGTAAAATCATTGGAGCCGGTTTAGGATGGGCATTTGGCGGACCTATTGGTGCTTTATTGGGTCTAATTATAGGTGGGTTTCTCGATGCCGTGAGTGTTAGCACAGTTAATATTTCAGGCAATAAAACAACCAGAGGAGACTTTATTTTAAGTTTATTGGTACTATCAGCGGCCGTAATGAAAGCTGATAATGTTGTTAGAAAGAGCGAACTTAATTTTGTAAAAAAATTTTTACTTCAAAATTTCAACGAAGAGGAAACTCTCGAAGCTCTTAAGATTTTAAAAGAAATTCTCAATAGAGACATAAACCTCGACGAGGTTTGTGCTCAAATAAAAATGAAAATGACTAAACCTCTGAAACTTCAAATTATTCATTATTTATTTGGGATAGCTTACGCAGATGGAGAACTACATGATAACGAAAAAGAAACAATAAGGCAGATTTGCTTTAAAATAGGATTGTCAGACTACGATTTTGAAACGATTTATTCAATGTATAAGCCTAAAGTAAATATTGATGATTATTACAGCGTTTTAGGAGTGAGCAAATCTGCAAGCAACGAAGAAATAAAAAAAGCATACAAAAGTTTAGCTGTTAAGCACCATCCGGATAAAGTTGCTCACCTGGGCGAAGACATTCAAAAGGCTGCACAGGAAAAATTCAAAAAAATCAATGAAGCATACGAATTCATTAAAAAAGAAAGAAAGATGAATTAATTTTAAGGCATAAATTTTGTTTGCCGATATTTTATTTTAATTTTATTTTTGCATTCGAATTACTAAAAAGATTGGTTATGTATTTGGAAGGAATATTAGCAATTTCGGGACAGTCCGGATTATTCAAATTGATTTCAAAAGGGAAAAGCAGTGTTATTGTTGAATCATTAATCACCGGTAAAAGAATGCCGGCTTTCAGCACATCAAGGATTAGCACATTGGAAGATGTTGCCGTTTATACCGATGACGGAGAAATTCCTTTAAAAGATATTTTTAACAATATTTTCAAAAAGTACGAAGGGAAAAAAATAGATAATTCCATAATTAAGAACAATAATTATCTGGAATTTTTCGAAACAGTATTACCTAATTTCGACAGAGACAGAGTTTACCAATCAGATGTGAAAAAAATCGTAAACTGGTACAACTGCTTGATTGATAATAATATTATAAACGAAAATTCTGTTAAGGAATCAGAAGAATCTGAAGAAAAAATCGAACAAGTCAGCGATTCTGAAGAAGAATAATTATTCAGTTTCATCATCATGATTGTGGAGATTTGCTCCTCCACAACAACCTACATTTAAACCGCAAGCTTTGTATTCATCATGTTTTACACATGTAATACTAAGCTTGCGCATATTTTTATTTTTGCTTATTGAAGTTTGCGGGAATTTTTTCTTCTTTGTAAAAAAAATATTAATTCCTAAACCAATAATCACCAAAATTAAAAATCCAATAACAAGTAATAAAACTTTCCACATAAAAAATATTTTTTATTAAAACCAAAAATTCTATGTTTTGTTTATTTCTGTTTCTGTAGGTTTACCAAAGAAATATATAACCAACACAGTCGAAATTATCATTAGCAAATAAGTAATGTAGATATTCAATCCGCTCTCTACTAGAAAAGTTCCAAATAATGCAGAAATTAAAGCAGTAATTAAGGCATAAGGAGCTTGAGTTCTTACGTGCTGAATATGATTACATGAAGAAGACAATGAACTCAAAATTGTGGTATCTGAAATTGGACTGCAATGGTCTCCAAAAACAGAACCGGAAATTACTGTAGCACATACGTGAGCAAATACCTCCAGGGATTGCCCGTAATCTAAACCTGAATGAACAGATAGTGCCCAGGTAGCCGGTAAAATCAAAGGATACATTATGGCCATTGTTCCCCATGAGGTGCCTGTGCTAAACGATACCAGAGCAGAAACAATAAAACTTAGTAGTGGTAATACATTTGGACTTATTTCGGCTGTGGTTATGATACGAATAATGAAATCTGCTGTTCGTAAATCGGAAATAAGATTAGATAAAGCCCATGCTAAACATAAAATGATAATTGCAGTAAGCATTATCTTAAAACCACTCAAAATACTTTCTGCCGCTTCTTTAATTGACAGGATTTTTTGTGCAACACTCATAATTACGGCAACAACCAAAGCCAAACCCGAAGCACGTATTAAAGATACATAAGAATCAGAATTGCCAATTATCTGGGATAGTTTTGTAGCAAAACCTATTTCAGAATTATTCCAGACATTTGTATCCCAACCTGTATAAAACAGACCGATGATAGTACCTAAAACAAGTACCAAAACCGGAATTATTGCATTAAATGCTTTTGGTTTTTCAACCGAACTTTCAAATTCTTTGAGACTATGTTCTATTTTTTTCTCATTCGATGGTAAAGAAACCCCCTTTGTTCTTGCTCTTATTTCGGCTTTATACATTGGACCGAAATCACGTTTAAGATATATTATCATCAAAATAAAAAACAAAGCTAAAAAGGGATAAAAACAATATTTTAAGCTCATAAAGAAAATACTGTAAGGACTAACATCCAAATTTGCCAGAGTAATAGCTGATTGAATATAACTAAGCTCCGCTCCTATCCAGGTTGTAACAAAAGCTATTGACGCAACCGGAGCTGCAGTGCTGTCAACTATATATGCCAGCTTTTCTCGAGAAATCTTCAACTTATCAGTAACGGGGCGGATAGTATTTCCAACTATAAGTGTATTTGCGTAATCATCGAAAAAAATTAAAACTCCCATAAGCCATGCAACAAACTGACCAGAACGAGGAGTATTTGCATAATTGGTTAATTTATTTATAATACCCTGCATCCCTCCGTTACGGCTAATTACGTTTACTGTGGCACCTATTAACATACTGAAAATAATTATAGAAACATGTGATCTGTCTGATAAGGCTCTAACAATATAAGTATCGAAAACACCAAAAAATGCTGTTCCAATTGAAACTATATAGCCGGTGCCTGAATAAAAAGCAATTATTAATGTTCCTGAAAAAATTCCAAGAAAAATTGCTGTATAAACTTCTTTAAAAATCAAAGCCAGCAATATAGCAATCAAGGGAGGCAGTATTGATAGCCATAAAGGTATGGGATTAATTTCTTTTGAAACAGAAATATCTTCACAAGATAAAATCAATTCCGATTTTTCTTTAAAATTGAATTTTAATGTCGCAACTCCTTCATAGAAAAAGATATCAACCTTTTGTCCATTAATAAAAATACTGCTGAAACAATCGTAATCAGCAACTTTTCCTAAACTGTCGAGTGCGATTATTTTTAATTCTGATTCCACACCTTTGATAATTGGTGCAGAATTTTCGAATTTGAATTCTTTTACAATAGAATTTTGAGCATCAGAAAAAAATGCAGTAAAAAGAAATAATGAAAGAAACAGAATATTGAAAAAAATTTTTTTCATTAACTTTTAATCCATTGATCAACTTCGTCAACTGAAGGATTTTTCAAACCAAGTTTATGTTTTTTGTTCAAACCGCATAAAATTTGATGCAATTTTCCGACACTGGTTTGTTTCAGCTGTGTTACGGAATTAAATCCTGCTTTTATTAAAACTTTTGCCCAATCCTCAGGAATACCCATTTCGATGAATACTTTTTCATCAAAAACTTCTGATTTTTTCTCCGGTTTCATTTGTGGGAAGAACAAAACATCCTGAATAGATTGACTATTTGTCATGAACATCGTCAGGCGGTCAATTCCAATACCCATACCCGAATTTGGCGGCATACCGTATTCAAGTGCTCTGAGAAAATCATGATCAATATACATAGCTTCATCGTCGCCACGCTGTGATAATCTAAGTTGTTCTTCGAATCTATGTCTTTGGTCAATAGGATCGTTTAATTCTGAATATGCATTCGCAAGTTCTTTTCCATTAACCATCAATTCAAAACGTTCGGTAAGTCCATATTTTGAGCGATGTTTTTTTGTTAGTGGCGACATCTCCACAGGATAATCAATTATAAAAGTTGGTTGAATAAAATTATGTTCGCACTTTTCTCCAAATATAGCGTCAATCAATTTTCCTTTACCCATCGAAGGATCTGTTTCTATATCTAGGTCTTTGCAAATTTGACGCAATTCATCTTCCGACTTACCTTCAATATCATAACCTGTATACTCCTTTATGGCATCATACATGGTAATTCTACGGAAAGGTCTTTTATAATCAATGATATTATCGCCGTATTGTACTTTTGTAGTTCCGTGTAGAGCTAATGCAATTTTTTCTATCATTTCCTCCGTGAAGTTCATCATCCAAAGGTAATCCTTATATGCAACATAAATTTCGAGAACGGTAAACTCAGGATTATGAGTTCTATCCATTCCTTCGTTGCGGAAATCTTTAGCAAATTCATAAACTCCGTCAAACCCACCAACGATTAATCTTTTCAAATAAAGTTCATTGGCAATACGTAAATATAGAGGAATATTTAACGCATTATGATGAGTAATAAAAGGTCTAGCTGCTGCTCCACCAGGAATGCTTTGCAAAATTGGAGTTTCAACTTCGAGGTAGCCTCTTTCGTTGAAAAACTCACGCATGGTGTTGATTATTTTTGTTCTTTTTATGAACACATCTTTAACCTGCGGATTAACAATCAAATCCACATATCTTTGTCTGTATCTTTGTTCCGGATCAGTAAATGCATCGAAAACTTTTCCGTCTTTTTCTTTAACAATCGGTAAAGGACGTAATGACTTGCAAAGAACCTTAAACTCTTTTACATGAACCGAAATCTCTCCCATCTGGGTTCTGAAGACAAAACCTTTTACTCCTATAATGTCTCCAATGTCGAGTAATTTTTTAAAGACAACATTATACATTGTTTTGTCTTCGCCAGGACAAATATCATCGCGTTTGAAATATAGTTGAATTTTACCTTTGGAATCCTGTAACTCAGCAAATGAGGCATTTCCCATAATTCGACGACTCATAATTCGTCCTGAAATGCAAACATTTTGCAATTTTTCATTTTCTACACCATCCTCAAATTGTTCAATAATATCACTTGTATGAATGTTCACCGGATACTCTTCAGCAGGATATGGATCTATTCCAAGATTAATTAATTCCTGTAATGCTTCACGTCTGATTATTTCCTGTTCGCTTAAACCTAATTGTTCCATCTGCATAAATTTTTGGCAAATTTATAAAATAGACTTCAGAATCTAAAATTTAAGCAGAAAATTATGAAATTGATTTTTTCTTGTTTCTAAATAAATTGTCCGGCTGTGTTTAAATAATAAAGAAATTTTTGAATTTTTTGGTTTTCATTCAAATGCTTTACCGACCTAATAATCTAACCAAAAAAAATCTGTCATGAACTTTTCCTTAGTTTTTAACTTATAAATTTTTATCAATTTAGTTCTTTATATTTCCCATTATTTTGAAAATAGAATTTCGCAATAGCTCTCAACTTTTGAAAAAGTATTGATAAAAAATCAAAGTTTTATTATGAAAATTTGAATTAAAACATTAATATTGTTGCATAAAAATACAAAAATGAATAAGCCGCGTTGGATAATTAAAGAGAATGGAGATAAAGAAAAGGTTGACAAACTTGCTGAAATAATAAATGTTGATAATATAATTGCCAATTTGCTTGTTCAAAGAGGAATAGAAACTTATGATCAGGCAAGAGTTTTTTTTAGACCAGAAATTAGCGATTTGCACAACCCTTTTGAAATGAAAGATATGGATATTGCCGTTAAAAGACTTGATCAAGCAATATCCAACAATGAAAAAATACTTATTTACGGCGATTACGATGTTGACGGTACTACCGGAGTAGCTTTGGTATACAGATTTTTACGCAAATTCACCGATAAACTATATTTCTATATCCCCGACAGATATAATGAGGGCTATGGAATTTCATTCAAAGGTTTAGATTATGCATTAGAAAATAACATATCATTGATTATTGCGGTTGATTGTGGCATAAAAGCAGTAGAAAAAGCAGAATATGCCAGATGCAAGAATATAGATTTAATAGTTTGCGATCATCATAATCCTGGCGAAAAAATTCCTTGTGCTCTGGCTGTATTAGACCCCAAAAGACCGGAATGCAATTATCCGTACAAAGAATTATCCGGATGTGGAGTTGCTTTTAAATTATTACAAGCATATTGTATTTATAAAAGTATGGATTATTACGACTTAATTCGGCTTCTTGATTTAGTTGTAGTTTCAATAGGTTCTGATATTGTTCCGATTACTGGAGAAAACCGGATTTTAGCTTATTACGGATTACAGCAACTAAATACCGAACCATTACCCGGTTTAAAAAGTATAATTGAACTATCATGCCTAACAGATAAAGAAATACAAATAAACGATATTGTTTTTAAGATCGGACCGAGAATTAATGCTGCAGGCAGAATGAATTCGGGGAATAAAGCTGTGGAACTGCTAATAACTGACAACTTAGAATATGCAAACGATATTGCCGGTCAAATAAACCTTTTTAATGATAGCCGAAAGGAGTTAGACCACGACATTACCGAGCAAGCTCTGGAAATGATTAAAAATAATCCGAAAGAATTAAATGCTGCCTGCACTGTTCTTTATAATGAAAACTGGCTTAAAGGAGTAATAGGAATTGTTGCTTCGAGATTAATAGAAACATACCACAGACCAACAATAATTTTTACAAGATCCGGAGACAACGCAACCGGATCCGCAAGGTCTGTTCCCGGCTTTAACCTCTACGAAGCAATAGAATCCTGTTCAGACCTGCTCGAAAATTTTGGCGGACACATGTATGCAGCCGGACTAACTGTAAAAATTGAAAACTTCCAGGAATTCAAAAAAAGATTTACTAAATATGTAGAAGAACATATTACCGATGATCAAAAAACACCAGTATTAGAAGCTGACATGCAAATAGAATTAAAAGATATTACTCCTAAATTTTACAGAATTTTACGACAATTTGCCCCTTTTGGCCCTCAAAATATGACTCCAACATTTGTTACCAGAGGAGTTTTTGATAACGGATCAGGTAAAATTGTCGGAAAAAGTAACGAACATTTAAAACTTAAATTAGTTCAACATCTTGGGGATAATCGCTGCATAGAAGCAATTGGATTCGGATTTGGTGAATACTACGATAAAATAAAGGATTATAAATCGTTTGATATCTGTTACCAGATATTCGAAAATAATTTTATGAATCAAACTTTTTTACAATTGCTAATAAAAGATATACAAAATATTAAAAATTCTTTTTGAAAAAAATTTTTTTTAATTTTGGAGCAACTATTTTGTATAAAATTTCGTTATATTTGTTAAATAAAAATAACTCTAATCAATACTGTTATGAAAAAAACAATTTTGGTACCCCATGATTTTTCAGAAGTTGGTGATTTTGCATTAGAACATGCCTATATGATTAGCAAATCTTCTAACAGCCCTATTAATCTGATTCACATAGTTAGAAAAACCTCTCAAATTGAAGAAGCAAAACGAAGACTTCAGGAAATTGCAGATAATTTCATTGCAAACAAAACTAAGTCTGATGTCCAAATAAATGTTGACGTTAGAAGAGGAAATTTATTTAAAGAAATATATAATTACGGAGTTGAAATTGATGCATATCTTGCAGTTATGGGAACTCATGGCGAAAAAACCGTAAAAAAAGCCATGAAAGTTGTAAAAAAGTTCGTTAAGATTCCTTTTATTCTTGTACAAAATCCGGTGGAACACGGCGAATATGATAGAATTTTAGTGCCAATTGATCATGATAAAAGTGCAAGAATTAAAATTCAATGGATAAGGTACATAAACACTCTTTTCAAAAGCAATGTTTATATAATTACTCACAATTACTCCGACGGATTTAAACAAAAATCCCTTGCAGCAAACGTTAAATTTGCCCAAAATTGGTTTGAAAGAGAATTAATTGATTTTGATATTAAAGTTCTCGAAAACGGGAAGAATTTTGCTGATGAAATTTATAATTACGCCAATGAAGTTAAAGCTGATTTAATATTGGTAATGACCGATAAATATCGTGGATACGTAAGAGATTTAAAACGTGCTGCAAATAAGGATTTATTTAAGAAAATTCCAATAATGTGCGTAAACAAAAGAACCGATATTATAAAACTTGGCGGTTTTAATTAATACCTACTACTAATTGATATTTTTTTCGGCTTAATTTTTTCTTCGTAAAGTAATTTTATAACTTTATTAGTTGCATTTACAAGGTCTTTATATAGTTCTTCTACTTTAATTATTATTGTTCCGTTTTCCATTATAAGGTGTTTAAAGTTTTCAGAATCTTGGTTTCCAACAATCAATAGTGAGGATGTTGGTATGAACATGTGTGTAAGGCAAGCTCGCATTTGTGTATATAAAAATGACTTTGAATTTAATTCAGCGTATTTCTTTGGAAAAAGCTTATTTAAAGCCAGTTCAAAACGTTTTGCAGATAAGCCTTTAGCCCTCATAGGTTTATCATCTAAATATGCTCCCAAAACTTCAATTGCTTGAGCAGCAATCATTACTGTCAGAACATTTTCATTTTGATTTAAAACTTTCGAAACAGCTTCGATTAATCTTTTATTCAAAAAATCAATGTGTTCTTCTTTTGTTTGAAGCAGCATTAAAATTTATATCTAAGTTGAAGTTTTACGTCTGTTTTATTACGCCCGTTAATTTTATCCAATCCGCTGCTAATATAATCTCTGTCGTTAAAATAAGTATTGGAAATTCTGAACCAAAAATCCAGGTTTTTAGAAGCTGTGTATTTTACTACAAAAACATTTCTAATCCCCTGTCCATAATATGCAGGAACAGAAAATCCGTATAGTACATCGGGCTCATAAGCATAAATCGCGGCATCATAAGAATCAATTTCAAAAACAGCTACACGTACGGTAAATGTTAAGGGCAATCTGTCTGGTTTATACTGGAAATCCTGATAAATCATAAATCCCCAGTCATCTCGTTCATTGATTTTATAATTCGAGAGTTCTACTCTACTCTTAAGCGTTAAATTTTTATTAACAACATAGTTTAAATGATACCTGTATCTTGTTGTACTATAATCTGTTAGCGGTCTTATTCCGTTAGTAATTTCAGTATTATTTTTTTGTTTTGTTTTATTCCTGTACCGGAAATACATATCTAAATTGCGTTTTGGAAAATAAGAAACCTGCACAAGCATATCGTTACCGGTTGAAGGCGAGTTTACACCATATCTCAACCAAGGATAATTCCACGAGTCAAAAAAAGTTTCAATCTTCCAGTATTTGCGTGGAAATATCTCTGCTCCAATGAATAATCCCGATTCATTGTATGCCTTATTTCCTTCGGAAAATGGATTTGCATACATATTTTGATAATCAGGACGATAATACCTATGTACGAGTGACATTTTAAATTCGGGAACAAAATCAATCAAAGCACCATTAAGGCTTGCCCAACCTAAATTCTGGCTCAGAGAAGTTTCTCCGAACAAAATAAGCTTATTCTGAGTATAAATATAATCAACCCCAAAGTTAGAATTTGAACTCCCCATAAAATCAAAAAATCTGTATGGCTCTGTCCTGATGCCTACCGGGATAGAATAATTATAATATACTCCGGTTGCTCCAATTTTAAATCTACTTAACGTATAGTTCGCATTAAAACCGGTAACAAATTCTGAAATGGTTTTTCTCCTCTTTATTTCGGATGGTGTTCTGTGATATCCGGTTTCAAGAAAAGAAGTTATATATTGTTCTTCAAGTATGTCGGAATCTGTTGTATCTGATACTGAAGTTATTGTACCATCAATATTTTTGTATGAAATAAATTCTGTAAAACTAAATTTACCCAAACTAATAGTAGCCGCCTGTCCTCTGAAAAAAGAAGTTTCGTTTACGGAACTATACTTGTTGATACCTCTAGCTTTTTTCATTACTCCCGAAAGACTGCTGGTTTTACCGAAACTCAAGCCACTCCAAAGTGTTAGACCTTGTCCGAATTGTGCTAAATAATCACCAACAATAATTTTCTTAAATTTCCAAACATCATTTACCTGCAAATGAGCAGAATAAAAATCAAAACCATATTTTTGTGCTCCTCTGAAGAATTGTTCGCCATCATCCTTCTCGGCAGTTATTCCAAACAATAAGCGATTTTTAAATTGAAATGAATGTCGAAAATAAAGCTTATACGGGCTTCCTAAATAACGGCTTTTATCTGGATTTATGGCAAGAATGCTATCCGGGATAGGAATATATCCGGCTTTTTGCTGTAAAGTTTGCTGATAGCGTAAAAACGTAACATTTTTACCTAAAGTTAATGCCTTTTTCAAATCAAGTGTCTCTGTCTTTCTAACATCACCAACAGTAACAAACGGCAATAACCTTTTCAGCGTCAGCAAATCAATACCATCAACAAACTGCAACTCATATAAACTCATGAAATTGCCATATTTTTTCCTGTATTTAATAATAGAATAAATCTGAAATTCATTCAAAAAAAGTAATTCCTTAAGTTGAGTTTCGGTTACCTGATTAAGATCAATAGGATCATACCAGTATTTTTCGAGAGCATCAAATAAGGTTGTATAATCCAATTCGGAATCCGTAGAAGAGGCAATTTCTTCGATAATTTCGTCGAGCCTGCTTAAAGTTTCCTCCTGAGATATTGCCATGAGTGGAAAACTAAGAATCGAAATAAATATAATAAGTCTCTTAAAAAGCATAGTTTAATGAAAGTTTTGGAGTACTGCCTAAAACATTGTGATAAGCATAAGATAAATCCAGATTAAAATCAGAAATTTTATAACCTATTCCAAAAGTGTATTCAATAGGATAAAATGCGACTCCGGTTCTAAACATAAATTTATCGTTAATTGTGTATTCAATGCCGGATCGAAAAACCTGAGTAAAGCCGTTTATTGATTTTCCGGTTTCTACTGCCAACAAAAGAGAATTACTGAATTTATAAGACAATCCCATTCTCAAGCAAAACGGTAATTTAAAAGTATTATCGGCAAAATACGAAACATTAACCGGATTTGCGATATAGGTTGCTATTCTAAGATTTTTTCCCTGAAGAAATAAAGCTCCAATTTCAAAGCTCATGCCGTGAAAATTACCATAATCGGCAGATTGTCGCATACTGAAATAATTAGCATTTAAGCCAAGAAAAAAGTTGTTAAAAAGTTGTTGTGAAAATCCTAAAGAAGCTTTTTGCTTATTAAAAGAAGAAAAACCAAAATTGGCAAATCCCACGTTAATTGTAGTACCTCCCAATGGAGCAGCAAATGCAAGAGCCGAGAATCCTGTTTCTTTTAAAATAAAACGATTTTCATAATAAATTCCTGCATTTATTCTTTCCAGCTGAGCTGTTCCGGCTGGATTATTAAACACAGCCCAAACATCACTTAAAGTAACAGAGGCATATCCCATTGCGGATTGTCTGCCTCCGGGATTGATGTTTTCAGTTTGAGAATAAGCAATTGTTAAGCAAAAAAACAGCGATAAAACTGATATTTTTAATTTCAACATTTTGAAAAAATATTTAATTTACTCTATATTCAAACTTATAAGATTTAAGTTCTTCATTAGCTTTAACAATTTTTTCCTTCAGATTTTCTTTAAACGCTTTCAATTTTTGAGCTAATTCCGGATCGCCAGTAGCGATAATCTGAGCAGCTAGAATAGCAGCATTTTGAGCTCCATTAATTGCAACAGTCGCAACAGGTATTCCGGGCGGCATCTGAACTATTGCCAACAAAGCATCCATTCCATCCAGACTTGCATTAATCGGAACTCCAATAACCGGTATTGTTGTCATGGCTGCAATAACTCCACATAAATGAGCTGCCATACCTGCACCAGCAATGATAACTTTTATCCCCCTTTCTGCTGCTCCTTTAGCAAACTTTTCTACCTCCTCCGGAGTACGATGAGCAGAAAGAGCGTTTATTTCAAACGGAATTTGAAATTCATTCAACTGAACGGCGGCCTTCTCCATTATTTTATAATCATTGGCCGATCCCATAATAATACTTACAACAGGTTTCATAATTCTCTTTTTAATTTTTGGTAAAAATAAATATTTTTTTTTAATTTTGTAACAAATTGAACAAATAAATAACAATAAAATTTTCTGTAATGAACGAGATTAAAATTTTAGACAAAGTTTTTAAACCTTACATTTCTTACAACGAAATCGAAAAAAGAATTAAAGAACTGGCTCAGCAAATCGAAAAAGATTATGCTGATAAAGACCCTCTTTTTATTAGCATATTAAATGGATCGTTCATGTTTGCTGCCGAGTTGTTTAAAAACTTAAATATCCCTTGCAACATTACTTTTGTTAAACTTGCTTCATATCAAGGAACACAAAGTACAGGAAAGATAAAAGAACTTGTTGGTTTTAATGAACAAATCGAAGGTAGAACGGTTATTGTTATAGAAGACATTGTTGATACAGGTAATACGATTATTGATATTGTGAAAGATTTAGAATCTAAAAATCCTGAAGAAATTGTTATATGCACTCTGTTGCTTAAACCTGAGGCATACAATAATTCTTTCCCAATAAAATACAGGTGCTTCGAAATTCCCAATGATTTTATTGTGGGCTTCGGACTTGACTATAACTCTTACGGTAGAAACTTAAAAGATATTTATGTAATAAGTAATTAAAAAAATAATTATATGCTTAATATTGCTTTATTCGGACCTCCCGGTGCAGGGAAAGGAACTCAGGCCAAAAGACTTGCCGAAAAATACAATCTCACCTACATTTCAACCGGTGATATTCTAAGAAGAGAAATTGCTGAAGGAACATCCTTAGGACTTGAGGCAAAGTCAATTATTGAACAAGGTGGCTTGGTTTCAGACGAAATCATTGTGCAAATTATCGAACGAAGTATAAGAATGAATCCCGATTCTAACGGTATTCTTTTCGACGGTTTCCCTCGAACTTATGCTCAGGCTTATATTTTAGATGGCTTGTTGCTGAAAATGAATACTAAATTGTCATGTTTATTAAGCCTTGAAGTGCCAAGAGAGGAACTTGTTAAAAGAATGATGCTCAGAGCCGAAAAAGAAGGCCGTGCCGATGATAAAATCGAAATTATTGAAAATCGCCTCAGAGAATACGACCTAAAAACTGTTCCGGTAATTGATTTCTACAAAAATCAAAATAAATTCTATCCAATTGACGGTATCGGAACTGTTGACGAAGTGTATGAAAGACTCACAAATACTATTGAAGAAATACTTGCTCAAACTCTGTTAAATGTCGTATTTTTCGGACGTCCCGGAGCGGGAAAAGGAACTCAGGCAAAACGCATAGCCGAAAAATTTGGACTCGAATACGTTTCAACCGGCGAAATGATACGGAAAGAAGTTGCTGCACAAACAGAACTTGGAAAAATTGCTCAACCATATCTCGAAAAAGGTGATATAGTTCCGGATGACGTGGCTATCAGGCTTATTGAACGTAAACTTGCCGAAACAAAAAATGCTAAAGGATTCATTTTTAAAGGATTTCCTTCAACACTTGTGCAGGCATACATACTTGGTGGCTTGCTGAAAAAATTAGACTCCTCGGTTTCTCTGGTTATTGAATTAAAAACTTCTACACTTCAAGCTATGAAGAGACTCACTGCCAGAGCAAAAACAGATAAAGCAAGAACCTACGACCTCAATCCCGAAACTATAATACATCGCCTCGAAGTATTTCAGGAACGAAGCGAAAAAATAAGGGATTTTTATATTCAACAAAACAAACTTATCAGCTTTAATGGCGATCAAGATGCTGAAACTCTAAACAAACAAATCGAAGCAGTGATCGAAAAAGCCTTTAAAGAAATAAGAAAATAGAAGATAATTTTTAAATTACTCGAATAGTATAAGTTATTTTTGAGATTTTTTGTAATACCTAATTGCTCATTATTAGTGTTTACTAACAATTATTGAAAGCTGAGCCTTGTTATATTCAATTACTTATAATCATTAGTCCTTACATTAAACGAAAAATATTTTTGCATAAAGTAAGAATATAAAATAACAATGCCAGTAGTTAATATTTTTGATATTGTTGGCCAGATAAAGCACACTTCCACAAAAAATTTTAATAAAACATAGTTTAAAATAATTGACCCCGTAACAGATACTCCATATCTGAATAACTGTTTGTGACCTCGAAAAACAGATTGAGTAAAGGTTACATATTTTGCCAATAAAAATCCCGTTGTAAAAGTAATCGGAAAAACAATTAAAAAAGCTGCTATATGGGATGAGATAACAATAATACCAAAATCAAGATTATTCTTTTTTAAAATAAAATTGTAAAAAACAAAATATAAAAAAATATCAAAGGCTGTGTTCAATCCTCCTGTAAAAGCATATCTGTAAGTTAATCTCGGCATAAACCTGCTAAATACCGGATATGTAAAATCACAAACCTTAACAATACTATTTTTTATCCATCTTAGCATAAAAAACATTTAAAAATTACATCCACTCACTTTATAAACTTTCATCTCTTTTTATTCTATATCTCCTATAAGGTTTAAGACTAAAAGCTGACGGGCATTTTGGAGCATGCTTCGTCTTTGCTCAGCATGAAATGCACTGTCAATATGCGATAAAGTTTATTAGGTGCACAGTCCGCTTGATTTTAGTCATTGTCATAGATAGTATGTATTATATTCAATGTCAAATAATTCTGCAGGGTTAATTTTAAACTGTAACATTTTTGCTGTAACTCTGCCTCCGTCGCCACCTTTTCTTTGCATTGTAATTCGTCCTATTTTAAAATTTTCTCTGTCAGTAATTTCAATTTCTTCATTTCCAAAAAAGTTTAAGCAAAAATTCATTGGTTTAAGTACCCATCTTTTATCTATATGATTATATCCCTTAGGATTACTTACTAATTTAACTTGCAAATTTTCAACATCAATCGCTTTTTTAAGTTTTATTATAACCTGAACTTGAACATCTGTTTTAAAACCCGATAATTTTACAGCTTCAACATGCTCAATTTCCGAAAGTTTATATTTCATTAAAATTAGCCATGCTTGAGCATCTTTATCTTTTTTCCAATTGTTAAACTTCTTAACTATATCATCCTCATTTTTAAACCCGTCTTTGGCTGTTTGAGAGCCTCTTTTAATTAAATCCATAATGTTATGATGAAAACAAATTATTAACAGTATATTCCTTTAACCTTTCATTAGCTATATCAACATATTCCTTTGAAATTTCCGAACCAATCCATCGTCTATTCATCAAATGAGCAACTTTAGCTGTTGTCCCACTTCCCATAAAGGGGTCATACACCAAATCATTTTCATTTGTCCATGTAAATATTTGGTCAATTACTAATTGTTCTGGAAATATTGCAGGATGCTTATAAGCAGTTTTGTCTTTTGTTGAAATTCCTCCACCAACAGAATAGAAAAAAACATTTCCTACTTTTTTTTCTTTTGTTCTTTCTACTTTTTCATAATCAAGCGAACCATTTTTTCCACGATTTTTCATATTTGCAAGCCCATGGTATTTTGTTGGTTCTGTGATAGGATTAAAAGTTTTAGGATTTCCTTTTGAAAACGCAAACATATATTCAAAATGCTGGTGGTATCTATTGCCAGTCTGTGGCATAGGATTGTTTTTGTAATAAATCATTGTGTCATGTAAACGAAAACCTACAACTTCTTTAAAATATAAAGCTTGCTTAAACGAAGTTCCAGTCTCACTTCCGTCAATTGTAGCATCGGCGACTACCCATACAATAATCCCTCCTTGCTTTAGTATTCTATACAGTTCATGAGCAATTTTCTCAAATTCAAAATTATACCCGTTATAATTTCTTATATCATCGTAAGGCGGTGAGGTGATAACAAAATCAACAAAATTATCGGGCATATTACCCATAGTAATTAAACAATCTTCATTGTATATTTTTTTTATTTCCATGTTGCAAATTTAATTAATCTTCTTGTAAAATGTGCTGTTTTTTTCTTTTGATATGTAATATAACTCTATCATTTTTTCCTCAAAATCATCAACCCATCGCGTATATCAAGAATTACTTTTTCTACCCTGCTGTCATTTCTTACAAAATCATTAAATTCTATTACGCCTTTTGTCATGTAATCATTAGATTCAACATGAGAAAATATTTTATTGTCCCAAAGAACATTATCCACTAATATTAAACCTCCTGGTTTGGTTTTTGGCAATACAAGTTCGTAATACTTTTTATACTCTCTTTTATCAGCATCTATAAAAACAAGATCAAAAACTTTGTCTAATTTAGGTAATATTTCAAGAGCATGACCTATTAATAAATTAATTTTATTTTCAAGACCTGCCCGTTTGAAGTATTTTCGTATGAGCCATTCTATTTCGTCATTTATCTCTATGCTTATTAATTTACCATTTTCAGGCAGGGATCGTGCAATACAAATTGATGTATATCCTGAATATGTTCCGATTTCGAGAACATTTTTTGCATTGGATATTTTTACCAGCATACTTATAAAAGCAGCCTGAGTCGGTCCGGAAATCATTCGTGGATGTAACTGGGTAAGGTGTGTCTCTCTGTATAGATCTTTTAAAATATCATCTTCGATATCACAAAAAATGTCAGTATATTCCTGTCTGATATCGTGAATAAAATTACTCATGTTAATAAAAAATAAGTTTTGAAAAATTGTCCTTATTTAAAATTTCGTTTGCTACCTCGAGGATATCACTTTCAGTAACTTTTTCAATTTCGGAATACATTTCTTTTAAAGTTTCAACATTATTGTAAACCAAAACAGACTTACCAATACCCATAATGACGTTAGAGTGAATTTCGTTGGCAATTGCAAGTTGTCCGATAAGCTGTTTTTTCATTTTGTTTAATTGTAAGGTCCCGAGAGATTTTGATTTAAGAGCTGAAAACTCTTTAAAAATCAATTCCAATGCCTGTTCATGATTGTTTTTATCGGAACTGAAATAAATAGTAAACATGCCAGTATCTTCGTAATTTGTATAATTAGACTCAATATTGTAGCTAAAACCTTTTTTTTCACGTAATAGTAGGTTTAATCTGGAATTCATACCAGGTCCGGCAAGAAGATTATTTATCATGAAAAAAGGCAAACGTTTCGGATTTATATACGAATAAGCATAAGTCCCGATTACACAATGCAATTGATGTGTTTTGCGAGCAATTTTCTTTTCAAAAACAGTTTGATTATTAAATTCAATTCTTTTGTAATTTCGGTAATTTGCAGGATTTTGTTCCAGATATTTTTTACATAATTTCAGCAGCCTATCGAATTTTATCTTTCCGATTGATGCAAAAACCATTTGATCCGTATTGTATTTCTGATCAACAAAAGACATTATATCCTCAGCTTTATATTTTTTCAACATTTTTTGAGAACCAATAATATTTCTTCCTAAAGGATGATCCGGAAAAATCATCTCCTCAAATAAATCAAAAATGCTGTCAAGGGGAGAATCTTTATATGAATTTATTTCATCAATAATTACTTCACGTTCACGTTCAAATTCTTTTTCGGGGAATGTAGAATTGAATACAACATCATTTAGCAATTCAATGGCACGTTCGTAAAACTCATTTAAAAAACTTGCAGTAACACAAGTTTCTTCCTTAGAAGTATAGGCGTCAAGTTCACCACCGACATCTTCGAGCCGACTTAGTACATGAAAAGTTTTGCGATGTTTTGTCCCTTTAAAAAGCATGTGCTCAGTAAAATGAGCTAAACCACATTGATTTTCATCTTCGTCGCGTGAACCGGTATTTATAATTATTCCACAGTGAGCAACATCAGACTCCACGTATTTATGTACTATTCTTATTCCGTTACTCAGTTCTGCTATTTGATACATAAAATTGTTTTTGGCAAAGATACTATTTAAGACATAAAAGCCAATAAACTTTTTTTTCATATTAAACTATATATTCCAGACATTTTTTCACATAAAACAAAAATTAAATCCTTGATTCTCTGATATATAAATTTTTTTTAAAAAAATTTTATAATTTTTTTCATCAAGTTCTTGCATAATTAAAAATTTCTGTATATTTTTGCAGTCCAATTCGGTACCATAGCTCAGTTGGTAGAGCACAGGACTGAAAATCCTGGTGTCCCTAGTTCGATCCTAGGTGGTACCACGGTCCTTCTGAAAAGAAGGACTTTTTTTATCTATATCATTAAGCCTTTAAAAATCCAAGATATTTTATTAGAAATATTTTTGTAGCATTGACAAAAAATTCAAAGAATTTGTTTTAATTTTGTTCATAAAATTATTTGAAAAATGTTACCCTGCCCTATTCATAAATTAACAGGTTTCGATTGTCCGGGATGTGGGATGCAAAGAGCTGCAATAGAACTTCTATATGGAAACATCTGGGAAAGTATATTATATTATCCTGCACTGTTACCTTTAATTTTTATGTTTGCTTTTCTTTCTTTACATTTAATTTTCAAAATTAAAAACGGAGCTAAAATTTTAAAATATTTATTTATTTTTAATGCAATTATTATTTTCGTAAATTACATAATTAAATTCATTGAAATATGAACGACGATTTGAATAAAAACCCAAATAACAATCAGGAAATACCTCCTATTCCTGACATTACAAATATTCCGGATATTCCCGAGTTGAATGATGACTTAATAAATCTGGATTCATTCACATCAAATGAAAAGATAAAAATTGAAGATACAAACTCGATTGAGGCGGACAAATTTGTGATATCAGATATTAAAGCTGAAAATCAACAAAATACATCAAACCAATCCAAAGGTTTTGGGCCAGAACATCATGAATTCAACCGACAAAAAGAGATTGAAGAAGAAAAACTTTATGCTCAAAATATAAATAATTCAACTTCATCAAATAATAACCAAACATCGCCAAACAATCCTCCTCAAAATACTTATTTTTATCAACAAAACTTACCAAATTCTTCAACTATATTAACTTTAGGGATATTATCCATACTAACAATTTGTTGTTGCGGATCATTTGTTCCAACAGTTTTTGCGGTTATTGCTCTGGCAATGGCAGGAAAACCAATACAGCTTTATAAACAAAATCCCAATCAGTACACTTATTCTTCATACAACAATGTTAAAACAGGCAGAATTTGTGCTATTATAGGATTAGTGCTTTCGATATTAGTACTGATTATTTTTATTTTAAATATGATTTTCAATGGTGAATTTCAATACCAGGTTAACGAAATAATTAACGAAACCTGGGATCAAAGCGGGTACTAAATTATTTATGAAATTACAAGAGCGTATAGATGTTTTATCGGAAATTGGGACAGAATTATCTCAGTTAATTGAAAATCCTTATTTATACGATTTTCCCGGATATGAGAAAATAAAACTTGAGAATCCCTGGTTTACTGAAGAATTTGTTAAGACTTCAATCAGTCATTATGCTTATTTATTGACACAAAACAAACTAAGGGATTGGACTAAGAATTATGATTTTTCAAAAGATTTATCAAAAAAAAACTTAGGTATTATTATGGCAGGGAATATACCTCTGGTTGGACTTCATGATTTTATCTGTGCCTATCTTAGCGGAATTAATATAATTATAAAACCGAGCAGTAAAGATTCTGTTTTAATAAAATGGATTATCAATAGAATTCTAAAAAAAAACAAAGAAAAAAACGATTTAATTAAAATTGCAGACGGTCCTATTAGTAAGGTTGATGCAATAATTGCCACAGGCTCTAACAACTCAAATCGTTATTTTGAATATTATTTTTCGAGTATTCCCTCTATACTTCGAAAAAACAGAAATTCACTGGGAATACTAAGTGGCAATGAAACCGAAGAAGAACTTTCAAAACTTACTGATGATATATTCTTATATTTTGGATTAGGTTGCAGAAGCGTGAGTTTGATTTATATTCCGGAAGAGTACGATTTCAATCCTTTGTTCAAAGCTATTGAAAAGTATAAACATTTGATTTATCATCATAAGTACGCAAATAATCTGGAATACCAATATGCAGTTAATATTGTTAGCAGAATTCCGGTTTTAAATCCCGGTAATATTATTTTAATTGAAAGCGATAAAATAAATTCGCCCGTTGGTGTTTTACATTATAAATTTTATAAATTTGCCGAAGATATTTATAAAGATATAAATAAGAATTTAGAGGATATTCAATGTGTTTCAACCGCTAACCCATCAAAATCTTTTGAAGTGGAATTCGGACGAACACAATATCCCGAATTAAATGAATATGCAGATAATATTGATACGTTAACATTTATTTTAACATTATGAGCAGAATAATAAAATACAGAATTGTAAGTGCTTACGATGATAATTTCGTAAGAGATATTGAAATAGAAGAAGACAAAACCTTTATGGATTTACATCTGGCTATTCAGTCGGCTTGTAATTATGATCCAAGTTTATTAACAACTTTTTATCTTTCAAATAAAAATTGGGATAAACTTCAAGAAATTAGTGCTGAATGCATTGACCCCGAAACTCAAAAAGAGGTAATGCTTATGGACAGCACTAAATTAGGCAAATTCAAACCTGTTGTAGGACAAAGATACATTTACATTTTCGACTTTTTCTCAGTAAGAGCATTTTTTATTGAAATAGTAAACATCAGAGAAAAATCAGAAAGTGATGAAAATCTCGAATTCCCGATTTGTACGCTTTCTCACGGAAATCCTCCAGAACAAGTATTTGTTGATGATATTACAGAAAATGACATTGAAAATGATGATTTTGATGACATTGATGATGATTTATATGATGATTTCAACGAATACGGATATGATAATTTAGATGATTATTAGAATTTTAAAATGACAAAAAAACTTTTTGTTATTCTTGGTCCCACAGCAGTTGGCAAAACAGACCTTAGTATTGAAATAGCACAAAAAATTAATTCAGAAATTTTCTCTTGCGATTCGAGGCAGTTTTTTAAAGAATTAAATATTGGAGTTGCCAAACCTGATAAAAATCAATTAAATACAGTAAAACATCATTTTATTGGTCATATTTCGATTACCCAACATTACAGCATTAGTAAATACGAACAAGATTTTCTCGCTTTATCGAGTGAATATTTTAAAAATAACCACATTGCAATTTTGTGCGGGGGTTCAGGTTTATACATTGATGCTGTTTGCTATGGAGTTGATGAAATGCCTGATCATGACCCTAAAATTCGTGAAGAAGTAAATGTTTTTTTTAAAACTTATGGACTTGAAAAATTAAAACAAGAAGTAAAAAAAATAGATCCGGAATATTATAATTCTGTAGATAGAAACAATCCACAAAGACTGTTAAGGGCACTGGAAATATATAAACAAACCGGGAAAAAATTCTCAGAATACAGGAAAAGAAATATCCCCAAAAGAAATTTTGAAATCATAAAAATTGGCATAGAATTAGATAGAGAAAAACTTTATCAAAAAGCCAATTTAAGAGTTGATAAAATGATAGCAGCCGGGTTAATAGATGAAGTTAAAAGCTTGTCAGGATATAAAGAATTAATACCATTAAAAACAATAGGTTACAAAGAAATTTTTGATTACTTAGACAACAAAATCAATCTTGAAACCGCAATTGATCAAATTAAACGAAACACTCGACATTATATTCGCAGGCAAATGACCTGGTTTAGAAGGTATAATGATATTAAATGGTTTGATGTTGAACAAAAAAATGATATAATGTGTTATATTGAAAAATTTTTATAAATCACAAAAATTGAAACTATGAAAAAAATTATTTTTTTATTAAGTGCAATTGCAATGTTTGGTTTATATGCAAATGCTCAAAGCACGCAACTTGCTCAGTCAAAAATTGTTACTCTTACAGAATCAAACTTTGACGCAACAACTCAAAAAGGGCTTTACCTTGTAGATTTCTATGCTGACTGGTGTCGTCCATGTAAACTAATGAAACCCGTATTAGAAGAATTTGCAAACAATTATGAGTCTAAAATAAAAGTTGTTGCAGTAAATACAGATTTCAACAGAAATCTCTCTACTCGTTTTCAAATTAGTGGAATTCCGTGTTTAGTTCTTTTAAAAGACGGTAAAGAAATAAAAAGATTAGTCGGTTACAGAGAAAAAGCTGAACTTGAAAATGATCTTCAACAATGGATAAAATAAAAAAAACCGGCAAAGCCGGTTTTTTTTATTATTCAACTGTCCAGGTGCTACCGCTATTAAATACATCGTCCATGCATTTAAATTTTGAGTTACTTTTAACCTCTTCGATTTGTTGATAAAGTAAATCATCAAAGCACGGAGCTTCAACTGCCCTGATAATTCCAAATACCATAGGAAAGTCAGGCAAATTAAGATTAGCAAGAGCAAGGTGAAGCATAGGATTCTTTTGTGTCATATCATGAACCAAAATATCCTTTTCGGTAATACCATTTTCACCGATTTTAACAACCTTTAATTCGCCGTTTTGAAAAATTAAGCCCTTATCTTTATTTTTACCAAAAATCATTGGTTTTCCGTGTTCGACCCACAATTGATTTTCTTCACGGTCATCCTTATTTGTAATTTTATTATGGGCACCATCATTAAAAATAACACAATTCTGAAGAATTTCAATTATTGAAGTCCCTTTAAAATTATCAGCAAACTTAAAGATTTCAACATTTTCCTTAACGTTAACATCAATAGTTCTGGCAAAAAAGGTACCCCCTGCTCCTATTGTTAAAGAACCTACGTTAAAAGGTTTTTCTAATGTTCCATAAGGAGAAGTTTTTGTTTTTTGACCAAATTTTGATGTTGGAGAATATTGACCTTTTGTTAGACCATAAATTTCGTTATTAAATAACAAAACATTAACATCAATATTTCTGCGTACCTCATGAATAAAGTGATTACCTCCAATAGCGAGAGCATCACCATCACCGGTAATTTGCCAGACGCTAAGCTTTGGATTAGCAATTTTTACACCAGTAGCAAGCAGAGCTGCACGTCCGTGAATACCGTGGAACCCATAAGTATTCATATAATACGGAAAACGAGACGAGCAACCAATCCCAGAAACTACGACAAAATCTTCGCGTTTACGACCGGTTTCTGCAAAAGCTTTTTGAACTGCTGCTAAAATGGAGAAGTCTCCACAACCCGGGCACCATCTTACCATTTGCCCGCTTTTAAAATCTTTAGCTTCGTATGTTGTTGCCATAATTTATTCCTCCATCATTTTTTGAATTTTTTCTACGATTTCATTCACTGTGAATGGCAATCCCTGCATTTTATTTATTTGTTCGTATTTATATTGCGGGAATGTCATTCTCAAATAGTTGGCAAGTTGTCCCATGTTCATCTCACAAACAATAATTCTCTTATATCTGCCAAGTATTTCGCCTATATTTTTTGGGAATGGATAAATATAATTAATGTGGACATGAGCTAACTTAATACCTTTTTCAGCTAACTCTTCAACAGCAGATTCTATATGTCCGTAGGAGCTGCCCCAACCAACAACAAGAGTATCGGCATCTTCAAATCCCTCTACATTTTGTAAAGGAATAAAATCAGCTATTTTCTTAACTTTACTGTCGCGTAACATTGTCATTCTTTCATGATTCGCCGGCACATAAGAAACAGTTCCGGTAATATCCATTTTTTCCAGACCTCCGATTCTGTGTTCTAAATTTGGTGTTCCGGGAATTGCCCATGATCTTACAAAATTTTCATCTCTTGCATAAGGCTGATAGCATTCTACATCTTCCTTAGCAAATTTAGGTTTAATTTCATCAAGATCTTTAACAGAAACGATTTTCCATGGTTCGGTTCCGTTTGCAAGATAAGAATCTGTCAATAAAAGTACTGGAGTCATGTGTTCGATGGCAATTTTTGATGCCTGAAAAGCATAATGGAAACAATTTGAAGGAGAACTTGCAGCAATAACAGGAACGGGAGATTCTCCATTACGTCCAAATAATGCCTGCATTAAATCAGCTTGTTCGGTTTTTGTTGGTAAGCCGGTTGATGGACCTCCACGCTGAACATCAACAATAACAAGAGGTAATTCTGCCATTACAGCTAATCCAATAGCTTCGGATTTTAATGCCAATCCCGGACCTGATGTGGATGTCGCAGCAAAATTACCGGCAAATGCTGCACCAATAGCAGTAACAACTCCTCCGATTTCGTCTTCAGCTTGTAAACATTTAGCTCCCAGATCTCTTCTTTCTGCTATTTCCATTAAAATCTCAGTGGCCGGTGTTATTGGATAAGATCCTAAATAAAATGGCAAATTTGCCTTTTCGGCTGCTGCCAACAATCCCCATGCTGTAGCTACGTTTCCGCTTATACTTTTATATTTTCCTTTTAATCTTGTATCATTACTAACTCTGAATGACGGAATTGCCTGAATTGCTGAGGCATAAGATGCACCGCCCTGTAATACCTTTTTGTTGGCTTCTGCTAATTCAGGCTTATTTTTAAATTTCTTTTCTAGAAATTCCTCTGTATATTTCAAAGGAAATCCAAACAGCTTATAAACAATACCCAAAGCAAACATGTTTTTCATCTTCATGACAGTCTTGATATCAAGTCCACTATCCTGAAGAGCTGCTTTTGTCATTGAGCTTATTGGAGCTTCAATAAGATTGTTATTTTGTTTAATTTGCTCAAAAATTTCAGGGGTTAAACCTGCTTTTTCAAAATTTGCTTCACTAAAAGTATCTGAATCTGCTATTATGGTTGATCCCCATTTTATATTATTAATATTTGCCATAATAGCTGCAGGATTCAATGCGATTAAAACATCACATTTGTCTCCCGGAGTGTAAACATTTTTACCAAAATGTAGTTGAAAACCTGAAACACCCCCAACTGTTCCTTGTGGTGCTCTGATTTCAGCCGGATAATCAGGGAAAGTCGCTACTTCTTCTCCCATTAAAGCTGTGGTATTTGTCAATTGTGTTCCGGTTAATTGTATTCCGTCTCCGGAGTCGCCGGCAATTTTTACTACCACATTGTCTAAATCAATGATCTTTTTACTCATATCAATCGTTATTTATTAAACAAAAATTACTATTGAACTTCTTTCAAACTAAGTTGTATTCTCTTTCTTTCTATATCTATTGATAAAACTTTCACTCTAACATGCTGATGTAACTTCAATACCTCTGAAGGATTGGAAATAAATTGTTCTGTAATCTGGGAAATATGGATTAACCCGTTTTCCTTTATTCCAATATCAACAAATGCTCCAAAGTTTGTAATATTAGTAATAATCCCGGGCAGAATCATACCTTCTTTCAAGTCTTCAATTTTATAGATACTTTTATCAAACTCTAAAACTTTAACTTGTTTTCGCGGATCTCTTCCGGGCTTTTCCAATTCAGCGACAATATCTTGCAATGTTGGTAATCCAAAATTCTCGTCAATATAATCCTGAAGATTTATTTTAGAAATTAGTTCCTTGTTACTTATCAACTCATTGATTTTAACACCGAGATTTTTGGCAATCTTTTCAACAACTCCGTAAGCTTCGGGATGCACAGCACTGTTATCAAGC
The DNA here is from genome assembly GCA_937982115.1 of uncultured Bacteroidales bacterium. Taxonomy (GTDB): domain Bacteria; phylum Bacteroidota; class Bacteroidia; order Bacteroidales; family ML635J-15; genus Bact-19. The sequence goes on from CALJNE010000002.1 coordinate 62,255, forward strand.
GGATTATCACTTTCGGGAATCCGTAAAAATCCAGCACATTGTTCATAGGCTTTTGCTCCTAACCTTGGAACTTTAAGCAATTCTTTCCTTGATTTAAAATAACCGTTAGCCTTGCGATATTCTACTATATTTTGTGCAAGCACAGGACCTAACCCCGATACGTAAGTTAATAAATGTTTGCTCGCGGTATTCAGGTTAACTCCAACCGTATTTACACATGATTCTACCACACGGTCAAGGCTTTCTTTCAACATTTTTTGGTCAACATCATGTTGATATTGTCCCACTCCTATTGATTTCGGATCAATCTTTACCAATTCAGCCAATGGGTCCATTAAACGTCTGGCAATAGAAACAGCTCCGCGAACAGTAACATCATATTGCGGAAATTCTTCTCTTGCAATTGAAGAAGCTGAATAAACAGAGGCTCCGTCTTCGCTTACAACATAAACTTTAACTTCCCTATCGAAATGAATTTTCTTAATAAAATACTCTGTTTCTCTACTTGCAGTGCCATTACCAATAGCAATAGCCTCGATTTTATAGGTACTGACAAGTGTAGATATTTTTTTTGCAGCTAAAGCAACTTCTTCCTGAGGTTTATGCGGATAAATTGTTTCGTTATGAAGAAGATTTCCCGTTTCGTCAAGACAAACAACTTTACATCCTGTTCTGTAGCCAGGGTCAATGCCCATTACTCGTTTTTTGCACAGAGGAGGTTCCAGTAAAAGCTGTCTTAGATTTGATGCGAACACTTCAATTGCTTGTATATCAGCCTTTAGTTTAGCTTCATTAAAAAATTCATTTTCGATTGATGGTTTTAACAATCTGTCATAAGCATCTTCAACAGCTTCTGCAACAATTAAAGAGGACTGTTCCTTACCCTTAATAAAAAGATAATTTAATGATTTTAGTGCTAAATTTCTATCGGGTGAAATATCTACACGTAATAAAGATTCCCTATTAGCACGCATAATTGCCAAAATTCTATGCGAAGGACAATTATCGAGTTTTTGGGAAAATTCAAAGTAATCTTTATATTTTTCGGCTTCGGCTTCTTTAGACTTTATAAGTCTGGATGAAATAACAGCTGTTTGCGAAAAAATTTTTCTAATTCTTTCCCTTGCCTGTTTATCTTCACTAACAGTTTCGGCAATAATATCTTTTGCTCCCTGTATTGCTTCATCAATATTCTTAACCTGTTCGTTAACAAAGGATTCTGCAAATTTATAAACATCAAACTTCGGGGCTTGTTTCATGATTGCTTCGGCAAGCGGTTCTAAGCCTTTTTCGCGTGCGACCGAAGCTCTTGTTTTACGTTTTGGTTTATATGGCAGATATAAATCTTCAATTTCATTTACATCCCAGGTGGAATTTATTTGTTGTATAAATTCTTCGGTGAGCTTACCTTGTTTTTCTACCGAGCTTATAATACTTAATTTTCTTTCTTTAATCTCGACAAATCTTTCATACTCTTTTTTGATGGTTTCAATCTGAGTTTCGTCAAGCCCGCCGGTTTTTTCTTTACGATAACGACTAATAAACGGAATTGTTGCTCCATCATTTAGAAGTGCTACAGTGGCAGAAACATTTTTATAACTGATGCCCGTAGTTCTTACAACCAATTCCAATAACTCAGTCATTAATTTATTTTTTTTTGCAAAACTACTACTTTTTATAAATTTTAAGAAATTAAAACCTTATTATACAACATATTTTTGTGCATTTTTAATTAATAATAGTCAAGTAAAATTATGGAATTTATCATTTAGTTTATTCATCAATTGTTATAGGTAAAACTATAAAGAAAGTTTTTATTTTTGCAGAAATGAATTTTTAGAATTTGAAACTTAGTAAAGAAAATATAAACGCAATTCTTGGAACAATTTTGTTTCATCTTATTATCGTTATCATTCTTTTGGTAAATAAGATTCAATCCTTAACAATTCACGAAGAAACCTACATGATTATTGAGCCTGAATATATTGAGGAAATAACCAAAAAGCCTGTTGAAGAAAATATTCTTGGTGAAGATTTTAATATTCAAGACTACATTAATGAGATTAGAAACGTATCCTCAAACAATCCTGTGCAATACCAAAAATTTGAAGCAAGGTCTGAAGAAGAGCTTAGAAAATATTATGAAACACAATTTTTAAATGAAAAATACGGAGATAATCCAGTAAGTTATCAAGACAAAAATCAGGAAAATCAAGATAAACAGGAAAACAAGGAAAACTCTAAAAATGATAAATCAAAAAATGATAATAATTCAGACAATTATCAAAATTATTCAGGTTCTGCACTGGTATTTGTAGAACTTGAAAATCCCAGGAGGGGCAAAATATATATTGAAGTGCCTGTGTTTACTTGCCGTCATGGCGGTAAAGTAGTTGTGGAAATTTTAATTGGTTCGGATGGCAGAGTTCGTTCTGCTAACCTTATTTCAGCAAATTCATCAGGTGATGCTTCGTGCATTTCTGACGCTGCTTTAAGAGCTGCAAGAAATTCAAGATTTACAATGATTTCAGGAGGTAAAAACGAAAAAGGAAAAATAACATATACTTTTATTGAACAATGAAATACAATTTTAGAACAATCCAAACCGACAAGAATAATGAAATTAGATGGATTAAACTTAATAATCCATTGAAATATAACAAGATAAGCAAATTATTTATAAATGAACTTGAAGTTATTTTCGACCATTGCATTGATGAAAAAGATTTAAAAGCAGTTATAATATATGGCGATGATAAAGTTTTTTCGGCAGGCGGCGACTTAAAAGAAATAGCCGGAGCAGATTATAAAGAAGCTGAATTGATGTGTGCACGGGTTCAATCGGTTTTCAGAAAATTACATTCCATACCGGTACCGGTTATTTGTTGTTTGAAAGGAATAGTTTTTGGAGGTGGACTTGAGCTTGCTCTGCATTGCGATATTAGATTTGCAGACAAAACTACAATGATAAAAATGCCTGAAACTGATTTAGGTCTTATTCCCGGTGCTGGAGGAATAACTTTACTTTCTAAATATTTAAGTCCGGCTGATACTTTTTATTTTTTATCAATAGGAAAAGAAATACCCTTAGAAAAAGCTATTTATGTAGGATTACTTCAAGAAATAATTGAAAATGAAGACGTCGTTAATTACGGTTTTGAATTTGCAGAAAAATTAGCTGTAAAACCACGAGAATCTTTAATTGCTTTAAAATCTGTTCTATATACAGCTTTATATAATGGCACATTTGCGGGTTTAGATGCTGAAATAAAAGAATTCAGCTCTGTGGTTCAACTTTGTGGTAAAAAAAAGATAGAAATGTTTTTTAACGATAAAAAAAATAAAAATGATTGACAGCTATATCTTTACGGGAATACATTTTGTTACAGGACAATATAAAATCAGCAATTCAGAAATACAAAAAGCCATTGAATCCGGCATTTTAGAAGGATTCGATAAAAATCGCATAAAAGAATCCGAAGAATTCAAATCACAATCAGCCTTAAACGAATTTGAATTTTTATGTAAAACACTGATGGGATTTGAATTTCGGTATCACGTTGTGCCCTTTCCACCGGATTTTAATCACATGGAAGAAGCCGAAGACGTTATTTCGCTATGCGTTAAAGCCACAGAACAGGCCCTTGAGAAAGCCGGACTTAAAGGAGACGACATTGATGCCTGGTATGCAAGCACTGCTACACAAGCTCACATCACTCCGGGTATTGCAGAATTTATAAAATCATATTTTACCGGCATACACAATCAAAAACCAACATATTCATTAACTTCTGCTTGTGTAGGATTTAACATAAACCTTGAAAATGCAATAAATTATTTTAAAAACCATCCCGAAGCACAGCATATTTTAATAGCTCACGGCGAGGTAATGTCCTCATTGCTAACTAAAGAAAGAGATTTTGTTCCTTATGTTACTTTTGGGGATTCTGCAGCAGCGGTAGTTGTTTCGCGTATAAAAACAAAAAAACAATGTGGCGTTATTGCTATAACCAATCATGAAGATACAAGAATGATTGACTTTTTGGCTTCTGATTCAAAAGGAAATCTGATAATGAATCCACGAATGGTTAAAAACAGAGCCGTCCCAAATATTACAAAAGCTTTCAAAATTATTGAAGAAAAAAGTCAAATTGGATTTACCGATGTTGATATTTTTATACCACATCAGACAGGAAATGCAATTGTGGACAGTGTTATAAAAAATTTGAATCTTGACCAGAATAAAGTTTTTAAAGATATACAATTAAAATATAGTAATTTATCTGGAGCCTCAATTCCTGCTGCAATTTGCGAACTTGAAAATCAAGAAAAGCTATTGCCCGGCATGAAAGTTTTCACTGCTGTGGCAGGACTTGGAGGAGAATTTGGTGGTTTTTCATATATAGTTCCGGAAGAAAAAATTAAGTTTGATTCAAAAAAAGAATTAGAAGGAAAAACTATTCTAATTACAGGAGCTTCTGGTGGATTAGGTAAGGAAATAGCTTTGAGTGCTGCTGAAAATTCTTGCTCAAACATACTTCTTCAATATAATTCCGGCTTAGAGGAAGCTTTAAAAATAAAAGAAAAAATCGAAGCTGAATTTGGCTTATCTTGCTTAATATATAAAGCTGATTTATCAAATGAAAACGAAATCAAAAACTTTAAATCAAATGTTATAAATAACGTTAAATCAATTGATTACTTAATTTGCACACACGCCATTACAGGACCACTTGCAAAAGCCGGCGAAACTTCAATTCAGGAATTTAAAAAAGTTATGGAGGTAAATTATCGGTCTGTTAAAAATACAGTTGAGATTTTTGCTGATTCAGTAAAAGAATGTGTATTAATTACAGGTTCGGTTGGTGAGGATGCTCAATTTCCCGGTTCAGCTCCTTATGTTGCTTCAAAAAGAGCATTAAGAGCCTTTGCAAGAGAATTTGCAAATAATTTATACCAGCGAAATGTAAGGTGTATTTATTATCTGCCCGGTGTTATTGATTCGGGAATGGTAAACATTTTAAATGAACAGCAAATAAGTACTTCACTACAAACAATAAGACAAAAAGAACTTACCCCGGTAAGAGATATAGCTCGCAGAATTTTACATTCTACATATAGACTCAATGTGCCTAATGTTCGCAGAACAATGGAATCGAAACTTATTGTTATAAAAGATTCGTATCAGAAATATTAGTTATCTAAAATACTATTTAAAACTATTTAGAATGAAACATACAAATTACATATTCAGTGGCTTTGGTTATTCACATGGTAAATACAAAATTACAAATAAGGACATTCTAGATGCGATAAGAAAATCATTTCTGTCCGGTTTTAAAGAAGACAGAATCTCAGGAAGCGAAAATTTTTTAAAGTATAAAGCTAACAATCCTGATGCAGAAGCTTTTGATTATTTTGTGAACGAAATAATGGGCTTTTACGAAAGATACCATGTGAGTCCATTCCCGCCCACACGCAAGAAGTTGTTCTATTCAGAAACAGCATTGGATTTAGCAGTAAAGGCAGTAGAAAACTGTTTAATTAACGCAAAGTTAAAAGCTGAAAACATAGATGCATGGTTTTTCAGCACAGTATCTGCTCACCAAAAAGCACCCGGAATAGCAGCATTCGTGAAATCTTTCTTTGTAGAAAGTTCAAATTACACACCTGCATTTAGTCTTCAGAGTGGATGTGCAGGATTTTTATTGAACCTCGAAAGAGCAATTCAATGGTTGAATTCTCATCCCGAAGCAAAAAATGTAGTTATTGCTCACAGCGAAACAATGTCTTCGTTCTTGACACAGAGAATTAAGTTTGTCCCTTTTGTTACTTTTGGGGATGCAGCTGCTGCCGTAGTTTTAACAAAAATAGAATCTGAAGAAAAATTCGGTATTATTTATTTGAATAATTATCAAGACCAATACATGCTGGATTTTGTGGGCGTTGACAAAAACAACAACTTATATATGGACGACTTGCTAATAAAAGACAGAGCCATTAAAAACATTACCGATTCTGTTGTTGATTGTCTGAATTCTACAAATTATAAAATTGAAGATATTGATTTTTTTGTCCCTCACCAAACAGGAAATGCGATTATTTTTCCAATTGCTAAACATTTTTCAATTCCTAAAGAAAAAACCATACTATATGGGCAACACAAATACGGAAATGTTTCAGGGGCAACTATACCAATAACTTTATCGCTTTTACATGAAAGCAATAGGCTTTGCGACGGCACAAAAATTTTATGTACCACTGCCGGTGTTGGAGGCAATTTTGGAGCATTTTTATATTCACATAAAATCACAGAAAAACCCAAAGAGTTTTACCTCTATGAAAATGATTTAAAGAATAAAACCTGCCTTGTATTGGGAGCTTCGGGACATCTTGGTTCATCATTATCAAAAGAACTCGAAAAACGTGGAGCTAATTTAATTTTACATTATAATTCAAATCCTCATAAAATTGAAATTTTTAAAAATCAGATTCACTTAAAATGTGATTTTACCAAACAAAGTGAAGTTGATAATTTTATTGAGAATTTACAAAACCTCAACTCCAAAATTGATTATGTTTTTAATCTTTCTGGAACTACAGATGCCGCCCATTCAATGCAAGTTAATTTTTATGCACCAATAAAAATATATAACAATCTAATTTTTAAAATTAATTCAGCAATAATTCAATTAGGAAATTCATCAGAAGATTTTGCTTCAAACGATTGCCATGAATGGGTGGCATCCAGAAGAGCTTTACACGGCTATTTAGCATCTACAAGTGGAGAATTTCTAAAAAACGGAATTAAAATTATTTATATCCAATCAGGATTTTCAAACCAGGGTATTTTTTCTAAATTGCCCGAAAAGTATATATTTAAGACAATGTTATTGTCGGGACAGGACGAAAGTATAAAAACAGATATACTTGTGAACAAAATTGCCAATTCTCCGTATAAATCAAAAGTTTTAGGAATGAGATCCTGCTACGAAAATGCAATGTTGCTTTATCGTTACGGATATCATCAAGATGTTGACATTTAATTGATTGTATGAAGAAAATATTTTTTTATTGTTGTGTCCTGATAATTTCGTTAATTATCGGTATTGAAGGATTTTCATTTGAAGAAACAAGACTTTTAAGGTTTCCCAATGAGAATAATGATACGGTAGTTTTTTCTTATGCCGGTGATTTGTATTTGGTTCCAATATCGGGTGGTGTAGCAAAACGACTTACATCTCACAATGGTTATGAGATGTTTGCAAGATTCTCACCTGACGGCAAAACAATTGCTTTTACTGCTCAGTATGACGGAAATACAGAAATTTATTTAATACCTAAAACAGGAGGCGAACCCAAAAGAATTACCTTCACAGCCACTCTCGACAGAGATGATGTCTCTGACAGAATGGGACCTAACAATATTCTTATGGGCTGGACTAATGATGGTAAAAATGTTGTTTACAGAAGCAGAGGAAAATCTTTTAATGACTTTAAAGGACAATTATTTTTAGCTCCGATTGACGGAGGAATGAGTTCTCCTCTCCCATTTTCAACTGCAAGCTGGTGTTCATACTCCCCCGATGGCAAAAAAATCGCATTGAATAGAGTATTTCGTGAATTTCGTACCTGGAAATACTATAAAGGTGGAATGTCCGACGATATTTGGATATTCGATTTTAAAACAAACACTTTTGAAAATATCACTAACAACCCCGCCCAAGACATTTTTCCAATGTGGTATAAAGATAAAATTTATTTTATTTCCGACCGCGACAGAATAATGAATCTATTTGTGTACGACACAAAAACTAAAGAAACAAAAAAGCTTACAAACTTTACTCGCTACGATATTAAATTCCCCAGCTTAGGTACCGACAAAATAATTTTCGAAAACGGAGGATATATTTATTATTATGATTTAAAAGAATCAAAAATTGTAAAAATGTTTATTTCAATTCAAGAAGACTTTTCCTCCGGAAGATCAGTAATGAAAGATGTATCATCGGAATTCAGAACTCCAGACCTTTCTCCTGATGGAAATAGATTGGTTTTATCTGCCAGAGGAGAAATATTTAATATCCCCGTAAAGCAAGGCATTATAAGAAATTTAACAAACTCATCCGGAGCTCACGACCGCAATCCTGTTTGGTCGCCCGATGGTAAGTATATTGCCTATATTTCGGACAAAAACGGTGAATATCAAATTTTCATTCAATCTCCCGAAAAACCGGGCAGCGAAATTCAGTTGACAAATTTTGATTCAGGCTATCTTTATTCTTTAAAATGGTCCCCCGACAGCAAAAAAATTCTATTTCATAATAAAAAACTCGAACTTAATTTTATTGACATCGAAACAAAAATTATAACTACTGTTCATCAATCATCTATTTGGGAAATAAGCCATTACAATTGGTCTCCCGATAATAACTGGATTGCTTTTAGCGATAAAGATATTAGCAGAATTTCAAAAGTTTGGCTTTACAATATTCCAAAAAAGACAAAATATCTTGTTACATCTGAATGGTTTGAATCTTTTGAACCGGTTTTCAGCAGCGATGGAAAATACTTGTTTTTTGTATCTAATAGAGATTTCAACCCGATTTACAGTAGCATTGAATGGAATGTAGCATACAAAGACATGAGCAGAATATATTTTGTTACTTTATCAAAATTAACAGAATCTCCTTTTGCTCCAAAAGACGACAAAGTTCTTGATACTAAAAATACAAATCAAAAATCCGGTAAAAAAACTTCTGAACAACAATTCAATATTGATATTGAAAATATTGAAAACAGAACAGAAGTTTTGCCCATGTCGGTCGGAAATTTTTACAATCTTTCCTGGGCAGACGATAAATTATTCTATCTTGAAAGCAGAATTAATCAGGAAACAAAACTATCATACTTTGATTTTAAGACTCTTAAAACTGTTGAAGTTGGAAATTTATCATACTACAAAATAAGCTCTGACGGTAAAAAGATATTACTTCAAAAGGATAAAAATATATATGTAACAGACTTACCGTCAGGAAAAGTTAATCTTGAAAATCCTGTAAATATTAGTCCTTTGAATATTATAGTTGACTTGAAATCAGAGTGGAATCAAATTTTTAGAGAATCCTGGAGACAAATGCGTGATTATTTCTACGACCCGGGACTTCACAAAGTTGATTGGAACAAGCAATTTGAAAAATACGCAGAACAGCTTCCTTATGTAAACGACAGACACGACTTGAATTATATTATCGGTGAAATGATTGGAGAACTAAATGCCGGTCATGCTTATGTAGGCGGAGGCGATCGCAAACAAATTATTCGTATAAAATTAGGATTGCTCGGAGCTGAATTTGAAAAAGACAAAAAATCAGGATATTTTAAAATCGTAAAAATTTATAACGGAGAAAACTGGAACGAAAACCTTAAATCTCCTCTCCAAACTCCGAATAATGAAATTAACGTAGGTGATTTTATTATTTCCATTAACGGCATAAATCTTAAAAATTATAATAACATATACGAGTTATTAATTGACCAGGCTAATAAAACTATTGAGATTGAAGTAAATTCCAAACCATCTGAAAAAGACACAAGAACTTATCTAATAAGAACCACCGACAAAGAATCTGAACTCATTTATTATAACTGGGTGAGAAATAATATTGAATACGTAAATTCAAAAACCAATGGACAGGTTGGATATATTCATATTCCCGATATGTCTGTTGTTGGTCTTAACGAGTTTGTAAAACATTATTATCCTCAATTATCGAAAAAAGCTTTAATCATAGACGACAGAGGGAATGGTGGTGGAAATGTATCGCCAATGCTAATCGAAAGATTAAGAAGGGAAATGTCAATAATGGTAATGTCGAGGGATGTTCCTGAACCAAATATGAAGCCCGGAGGAATGTTATTCGGCCCGAAAGTATTGCTAATAGACCAATACTCTGCCTCAGACGGAGATTTATTCCCGTATCAATTTCGCAGACACAGAATTGGTCCTATTGTAGGAGTGAGAAGTTGGGGCGGAGTAATTGGTATCAGAGGCAGTCTTCCTTTTGTTGACGGTGGTCAATTATTTAAACCCGAATTTGCTCATTTCGACGAAACCGGATGGATTATTGAAGGACACGGAGTAGAACCCGACTTCGAAGTTCAAAACGACCCGCACAGAGAATTTATGGGGATTGACGACCAGCTTGATAAAGCTATAGAAATTATCCTGCAGGAACTTGAAAAATTTGAGAAAAAATTGCCACCCATCCCACAATTCCCGAATAAGTCAGGGGATTAGTTAGTTGGTTGGTTGTTGGTTAATTGTGGATTAGATGGATAGGTAGAATTTATGATTCTTTTTAAAAATTTATTTTTCTTCACTTTTATTTTCCTCTTTAATGATATCGCAAACGCATCTAAATCCAATCCAGCTTTCAGGTTTATAATATCTAAAATCCGTGAGAGCATTAACTTCTTCGGGGCGTTGTCGCCATGAACCGCCTTTTGCTATTCCTAACTCATCAATCATTTCAGCGACATTCCCTAAAATATGATAAATTCCAATTATATTTGGATGATAAGAATTTACCGGTACCGTAATTTCAGATTCCACCGGAGCTTTTATGTAATCATCTCCGAAATTAAATTTAAAAACATCGTAAAGAGCAATTTTTTCTTTTAACAATTGCTTCCGAATTTTTCGGGGAAAATCATAAGCAGCGGCTTCCTCCCATTCTTTTCTTGCGGGCAATCTGAATTTTATACGCTTCGGTATCTGAACATTACTGATATCAGTACCCGGTTTGATTTTATTTTCTTTAATATAGATATATTCATTAACTCTATTTGTTCGCCACTCACAGTATTTTACGGCTTGCTCATAGGTTACACCAACAACAGGATAATTGGCATAAGCAGGATGACGCAAATAAAGCGTTACATAAGGCAATCTTGATTTTGTTCCCCAAACTGTTGTATCAGGTAATATCGAGATAAATTCAGGACTTTTGGTACCATATTTTTTTGCTGTCCAATACATAAACTCTCTGTAATTTATATTTGATACCTCAAATTTGTCAATGTATGTACTGTCATTAAGCTTAACCGTTCCGGGAGGTACAATTCTTTTTTGAGGGAACACACTATTAGAAAACAAAATTTGAAATATTACAAAAATTACTGTCTTTCTCATAATAACAAATCTAAAAAATTTCAACAAATTTAATTTTTTTTTTTTATAATTTAAATGATTGTTAAAATTTATTGATAAAATTGTTGACAAATAATAAATAAGAAGTTTGGTTTGTATTACAAATAATTTTAATTTAGTCTAAAATTATAATTAAAAATGGAAATAAAAAATTACAATTTATCAATAAAGGCAATTTTAACGGATTATCTTGAAAGAAAAGGCTACAGAAAAACTCCCGAAAGGTTTGCCATACTTGACGAAATATACAGTCGAGAAGGACATTTCGACATAGAAAACCTGTATATATCAATGAAAAATAAAAATTATCAGGTTAGCAGAGCTACATTATACAATAACATTGATATTCTGATTGATGCAGGCTTAATTATCAAGCATCAATTCGGGAAAAATCATAGTATATATGAAAAAGCATATCAATGCGGGCAACACGACCACATGATTTGTTCGAGTTGCGGAAAAGTAATTGAGTTTTGCGACCCTCGGATTTCAGAAATAGAAAAGACCGTAAAAAAGAATTTTAATTTTGATATTACACATCATTCTTTGTATTTTTACGGAGTTTGTAAAGATTGTAAAACCAAGTAATTTTTTAATAACGGATAAGATGAAAGTAGATGTTTTGTTAGGACTTCAATGGGGAGATGAAGGAAAAGGTAAAATCGTTGACGTTATCACACCAAAATATGACATTATAGCGAGGTTTCAAGGAGGTCCAAATGCCGGACACACACTTGAGTTTAATGGAATAAAACATGTTTTACATACTATTCCTTCAGGAATTTTTCATGATAACACCATAAATTTAATTGGTAATGGAGTTGTTATTGACCCGATTATTTTAAAAAAAGAAATTCTTGATGCTCAAAAAATAGGAGCTAATCTCAAGGAAAATCTTTTAATCAGCAATAAAGCACAACTTATTTTACCGTCTCATCGTATTCTTGATAAAGTTTACGAAGAAGCAAAAGCTGAAAAAAAGATTGGCAGTACGCTTAAAGGTATAGGTCCGGCATATACTGATAAAACTGCAAGAATAGCTGTAAAAACAGGAGATATTTTTGATAAAAAATGTTTTATCGAAAAGTATAATAATGCAAAAAGCCATCATATAAAAATTTTGAATGGTTACAATTATTTTGAAAGTTTTGATGAATTCGAAAAAGAATGGTTCGATGCTGTTGAATTTCTCAAACAATTCAAATTTGTTAATTCAGAAAATTTTGTAAATCAAGCCATTAAATCAAAAAAATCTATTCTTGCCGAAGGTGCTCAAGGTTCACTTCTGGATATTGATTTTGGCTCCTACCCTTTTGTTACTTCATCTAATACAACCTGTTCGGGAGTTTGTACAGGATTAGGAATATCGCCTAAAAAGGTTGGCAAAGTTTACGGGATTGTAAAAGCATATTGCACAAGAGTTGGCAGTGGTCCATTTCCTACAGAACTTAATGACAAAATCGGGCAATATCTAAGAGATAAAGGACACGAATATGGCTCAACTACAGGAAGACCTCGCCGTTGCGGATGGCTCGACCTTGTTGCTCTGAAGTATTCCATAATGCTTAATGGTGTTGATAAACTTATTGTAACAAAAGCTGATGTACTGAGTGGATTAGATACTATTAAAGTTGCCGTAGCTTATATGGTAAATGGAGAAATTACCACAGAAATGCCTTATGATTTAAATTCTATCAGCGAGATAATCTACGACGAATTACCGGGCTGGAAGAAAGATATTTCTAAATGCAGTAAGTTTGAAGAATTGCCTATTGAACTTCATAATTATCTGAAGTACATTTCTGTAAATACCGGAGTAAAAATAAAATACCTGAGCGTTGGTCCTGACAGAACTCAAACTCTAAAGATTTAGCCACAAAAATTACTTTTGCGGCTAAATCTTGTAATTAAATCGGGAACTCTCTTAATAATTCATGAACGCCCTTATGAATTTCATACCAAAAATCATAAGCAGCTTCATGTTTATTTTCTTCGAAACGTTTTACCCAATAATCAAGTTCCAAGTTATCTTTTTCAGACTTTTGTTTAAGTTTTAAGAAAGTAAATACATAGTCAATATTTCTTTCTGATTCCCAGAATACGCTGGAGTTACGGCTGTTAATTCTACTTGCAGCCAAATCAATTGATTTTAAAAATCCATCTTTATCGCCAAATAGTTCTTGTACAATATCCGGCATAATATCTTCTGCCCATGCTCTATGGAATCTGCAAATTCCAAGATTATCGAGAATAAGTTCTTTTTTCATTCTGGTTGCAGAGACTCTTCCTAATTCACGCGGAGGGAAAAATGCTCTACCATAATCGTTGTAGTATTTTCCCATAATACCCATTGGAGACAAAACTCCGGGAGTCCAATACTGATTTGGTACCATCCATCCCTGGCGAGCAAATGCTGTATAAACAAATTTATCCATTATTTCTTTTGAAATGCACTTTGCCCAACCTCTTGCGATTTTACGAGCACCAAGACTCAAATCTATTTTCGATTCAGGTTTAACGATTTCTTCTAGTAAAGCAATTGCCAGATCAGCATTGTGCATAGAATCATTTACTAGGTCAAAATTATTTACATCCCATTTTGGTTTCCCTTTAACGCCTAACTGTTCTTCGCCAAGTAGTCCGGAATCCATACAATCGAGTAACCATGCTAAAACACCTCCGATGGAAATTGCATCAAAGCCTAAACTATCAGCCTTATTATTTAATTTTTCTGCGGCACGTTGGTCGAAGATGCCGCAAAGTGGACCCATTGTGTGATATGGTTCGTAATCTTTTTTAAATTCATCTTTCATTTTTTTACAAACCGCAACACAAGGCTCTCCACAGTTCTTGAATTGTTTTGGCATTATTGTTTCTTCATTGAACTGAGCCAGATAATGATCGAGAACAAATTCCTTGTGTAATTTGAGTCTTTCTTCGCTTGACCAGTAAATAGTTCTATAATTGAAAGCAGTCATGTGTTCACCGAGTGAAGCATAGTTAACACCGAAAGTTCCACCCGTGTTAAAATTCGGGTCATATCTGTATTTTGTTGTAGCTTCAAGGTCTTTAGCCGATAATTTTTTATTATATCTGTCTTCGAACCATTGGTCTGCAACTTTTCTGTCGCGGAAGTCTTCGTCAACAAATGTCCCGCCATAGATTACAGCAGCAATTCCGTGTTCTGTTAGCAGTTTAGTACCAAAACCTCCTCTACCTGCCCAGGTATCAACATAAGTAAGTAAGCCTTTCTTTACCGGAGCCGAGCATATAGCACCAATATCAGTATATTTTGATGCAGGACCTACTGCTAAGACTCTTGGGTCTTCTTCGTATCTGTCGCCAAAAAGATTTAAAGCATGTTGCATCATGGCATAAACACCTTTTCTACCCTGTTGCCATACTTTGTCAACATCTACAGGAACAATTTCTATTTGAATTTCTTCACCATGAATACGGTTAAGATATAAAATAGACGGAGTTACAGCTTTTCCCTTGATGGAAAGCATATTTATCCCCAAATTATCGAATACAAGTCCTGCTCCGCCCATACTCGAAATATAAAATCCATGCCAGCAAGGGCTTATACCGGTAAAAATCAAACGATTAGACCCGGGGAAAATTGATCCTGCCAATAATCCCGTACCAATATTCAGACTATTATGTTTGTATGCTAAATGTAATCCTAAATCAACAGGTCCCCAAAATTTGCCTATATTGAATCGCATAGTTTTATAAAAACCGCTGCTTGCATCAATCATTAAAGTTTTTAACTGTGACTGTAACATATTCATTTGTTTTTAATATTTTTGCAATATTTTTGCAAAGATATAATTTTTACTTAATTTTAATCTGAATATTCTTAAAAACTTACTAAAAGTCTTAATAAATGAAGGTAATAAAGTTTCTGATTCCTTTAATGGCAATTTTTTTAATCCTAAATGCTAATGCACAAATAAATGCAAAAAGTATTATTGAAAAAGAAGTCGTCAAAATGCTCGAAAAAGATAAAGTAATTTTATCAGAGGATGATAAAAAATGTGAAGGAGATTGTTCATCTATAGGCCTATGGAAAAATAAAAAACAAAAAAAGAAATTTCTGGATCTGGATTATAAACTAAAAATTAAATTATTAAGCAATTTAAGTACTCCTTCGTATTTTGATAATTCTCTAATTCAAACCGGACTTTCGTTTCCGAACAAATCTTTGAATTTTCTGGGCAGTGTAATTATTAGGGATAACAATTTCGATGCTATTAACGAAAAGAAAACTCCGGATTTGCCGGTTTTGAATTCCGAAAATCAGTTTATACTACCCTCACCAAATACCTCCACAAGTTCGTATTTGCTGACATTTAATTCTGAAAAATTTTTCAATGCATCTCTCACCACTCAATTATCCGGAGAGTTTAAAGATTATTTTAAAGCTAAGTTTGATTTAATAAGCAAAGTCTCTGAATCGGAACGAAACAATTTGCTGGCAGCTGCCGGAATTTTCACTAACAGACTTTCCGAAATTTTCGAAAACCTCGAAACTATTTCTTCAAAAGATTTCTATCCTGTTTATTATTTGTGGATAAATCATTGCAAAGGGAATATAAAACCGGGCGATAAAATAATTAAAGCGTTCGAAGGACTTTGCGTGTACACGAGAAAAGGGATTATTTCTGAACATCAAACTTCTGGAGGGATAAATTCCGGAGTAAATATAAATGCATTTCCATTTGTTAATTTTCAAGCAAGTCTATCGAATGAATGGATATTTAATAACAAATTAAACATTACTCAAAATACCTATGATATTTATATGTTCAATAACCCCGAACTTACAGACCTCCCCTCAACAACAAAAATAATTGATTGCTGGAAACGATTAAGTTCAAACTGCCATATTGACTTTTTAAGCTCAAACATGTTGGTAAGCAATGAAAAATTACAATTAAGAGTCAAGTTCGGCCCGGTAGCTGATTATGAATCTATAAAAAACATAAAACTCGATGAAAAATATTCATTGAGCAGAATTCCTGATAATCAAAGATTTGTAAAATCAATAAAAATCACTAAAGATCCCGGAAAGATTTCCATTGATGATGATAATTTTTGCTACTTAATTGTGGAAGTTTTAAGAGACGAAAACTTTATTTCACTTAACTATACAACTTTATCAACTATTATCAGCAATAATCTTTATTTGAGATTGTATTACGATATTGCATGTAATAAAGACACTCTGGATATAAAATATGCCCCTGTGGAAATAATTACGGAAAGATTTCCATCACCAAAAGCAGATTACGAAATTAAACCAGTAAAGTTGGACAAGTTTTTTGAATATTCAACAATAATAAATTTTTATTCGAATAATACGCAATTTAGTGTTGGCACAGCACCTTTTCCGCCAAGAATTACGGAATTAAAAATTATTAGCGGCACTGTTGATCAAAAATTTCATCAGTATTTAAAAGATGCAAGTTTTAAGTTTAAAAACATAAACCAGTTTGAATTAAGTTTCAAAATCCCAGCAATAAATAATTACTTCAGTGCAGAACAAAGAAGCATTGAGTTAATTGCAGTCATTGAGTTTTATTCAACATCCGGCACTTTATACAAACGGCAATTACCGCTAAAGTTGATTGCTCCGGACGAAATGCTTAATAAACGGCTCCCTAATTTGCAAGTTATAGTAAAAGACCCGAATGAATTGTTGAAATTGCTCGACAACAATTCAGTACTGCCTGATGGTAAAACTATAGAAAAGGCTAAAGAAGAATTTGATTTAAAAAACGACGAGGATATTAATAAGTTTATAAAATATTTAAAAAAGAATAATGTAATAACTGAATCGGTTTTTGGACATTACAAGGTTTATGTTAAATTTTTAAATTTTTAATGTTGGATAATTTAAGGTCATTTTATTAATGTTCTGACGATTTATTCCTAAAATTTCAACTATATCTACTGTTTTTTGTATTTTCGATACAATATTTCCAAAAGTGATTATGCAAAATAATAAACAAACTTATTAACAATATAAAGTGCTGAATATATGAAAATTAGAATAATTTTTAACAATTTAAGAAAGATTTTTTTTTTTTTCATTTGTAACATATCCAAAAAATGCATATTTTTACTAAAAATATTGTTTAACTAAAGTCAAAAGTTATGAAAAAAGTATTAATTTATGTAATTTCAGGAATTTTATTGTTAAGTGCTTTTTCTTGTGGAAATAAAAAAGCTGAAAACCTTGCAGATCTCAAGAAAAAGTATGAAGGAAAAGAATTTAAAAACTGCGACAAATTCTTAGAAGCAATGAACGAAAGCTTCGACGTATATTTTTCATTGATTGATAAAGCCTACGATGGAAACGAAGAAGCTAAAAAAGAAATGGAAGAATTTGACAAATACTTCAATTCATTTGACAGTCAAGCTGAAAAATTCGAAAAAGAATGTCCGGAAAAATTTGAAGAATTCCAGAAAAATTTAGAAAAAAAGATGGAAGAAAAGATGGAAAAACTTATGAAAATTTACGGACTAGACGAATTATTTAATAATATGGAAATGGAAGAAGGTGATTTTGCAGAAGATTCATTAGCAGAAGAAGTTGTTGAATAATTATCTAAATAAAATTTTAGAAAAACCGCTTTCGAGCGGTTTTTTTTTACTATGAAAACTCTAATTTACATATTTTTTATCACGTTAGCAATATTATCATGTAATAGAAGAGATAAAACTAATTCTGATAACTCAAAAGACAAAGAACTCGCAACAGAAAACATTGTCAAGCAAAATCAAGAAAAAGATGTTTACCATGATTCAGTTTTAAACATAGATAATCATACTACTCCAGAATACAATCAAAATCCGGTAATTGAAAACAATGAAGTTTCTACTGTTACAAATCAAAATAGCAATCTAAATAGCTACAATGAAAACATTTTAGATTCAATGATATCAGATTTTGAAAAAGACATAGTTGAAGTTGACACAACAAAATCCTGTAATCAAATGTATCAAAGTGCGTTAAATGTATTGGAGAATTTTTTTAAAATAGTTGAATTAATTGAATTAAACGACATAGCAAATATAAATAAGTTAAGAAAGTTTGAAAGCTATACAAACAAAATAACACCAATACTTGAAAAATGCGACAAAGAATATAATGATTTTATGGAAATTTTTGATGATTACAATATTAAGTACAGAAGTAAAATTGAACTTATTTTTGAGGATTAAATTTTATTTTTGAAATGATTTTTTGAAATTCAAATTCAAAATTCGGAGTTAAAACCCCTTTCCCCAGATTCTTTTTAATTTCGTTAATTTTCCAGAACTTAACCTCCTCTACTTCGTCGTTGGGCATAAAATTAATATCATCAAAAACTGTTATATAAACGAATACCAACTCTTTTTCAATTTCTGATTGCCAAACATATCGGGTTAGGAAATCAACTTTAACATCCTTAATATTTATCTCCTCGAAAGTTTCGCGTTTAATGGCATCTTCGATATTTTCGCCAAATTTAATATGTCCACCAACAGCAGTATCCCATTTGCCGGGTTGAATTTTTTTTGTGGGCGAACGTTTTTGCAATAACAACTCCCCTTTGCTGTTAAAAACATGGACATGAATTACCGGGTGCAATCTTTTAGAACCTTCATGAGCTGTTGTTCGGGATATTTTTCCAATAATTTTGCCATCTTCATCAACTTCAGCGAAGTACTCTTCAGTATCAGTTTTAGAATAATATCTATTCCTTACAAATTCTATTATGAATATAAGACCAAAAACAATATAAAATAAAACACCGCTTATAAATCCCCATGCTTCTTTACTCATCCAGAAAACAGAATAAACAACCAGTAAATTATGCACAAAGAAAATCCAGAACATTAATCTTAAAGCGTTTTGCATCTTTTTTTGTACATCGTCAGGGAACTCCACACCTTTTAAAACTCTTCCGGTCATCATTAAAAGGATATTCTTTTTTCCAAAAGCAGATATGCCGAGAATAACTAATAAAATGCTTTCGATAAGTACAGGTTTTAATTTAAAAAACACTTCGTTTTCAAAAATTACAGAAATTAATCCCAATAAAACAATTAAAGCCGTATCAAAAAGAACAAATTTATCTATCCTTTTTTCTTTGATATATATAGCAAAAAATTGAATAATACCAAATATAACTGCAATGATTAAACCTATTTCCGTATCCCAAATTTCATCAACAAGAATAAATACAAACAGAGGTAATAAACCGGGAAGTATGGTTTTTAATATTTGCTTTAAATCCATTTTTTGGGGCAAAATTATGAATATTTTTTTGTTGAATTTAAAAATTAAATAAATTTACATTCAAAACTCCCAAAAATGAAAAGTAGATTTAGTATAAAACCTAAACAATTTCAAAAGTTAATTTTATTTATTGTTTTTTGTCTAATCTGTGTAAATGTATATTCCCGTATGGGCGGCGGTGGCGGTGACGGCGGCAGTGGTGACGGCGATGGATTAATAGAATTGATTTTCTACCTGCTTTGGTTGCTACCCGAGCCTTTTAATTATCTTGCTGTATTTGCAATTATTATTGGAGCTTTAATATTTGGAAGATTAAAAAAGCAAGGATCTATTCTTAATAAAATTGACAGTACAAAAATTCCAACAAAGCAAGATGAAAAAGGAATCAGAGCATTTAAAGAACTTCATCCAGATTTTGAAATAAAGTTGTTTTTAGAAAAAGTTTCAAAAGCATTTTACGATATTCAATCAGCCTGGTCAGAAAAAAATATTTCCAAAGTCCGGAGATATATTACCGATGGAATGTATCAGAGAGTTAATACTCAATTTAAAATGATGGAAATACTCGGACAAAAAAATATTATCGAAAAATTATCTCTTAAAAATCTTATCATTGATAAAATAGAATACGACGGAGTTTATGACATTATACATGTTGGAGTTTATGCCTCTGTAAAAGACAGTTTTATCTCGGAAAAATATCCTAATTTGAATTCCGTTTTTTGGGAAGAATTTGTTGAATACTGGACATTTATAAGAAAAAATTCCGCAAAATCAGACAAAGATATTTATGCTACTTATAACTGTCCTAATTGTGGTGGAGATTTATCATCAAATCTGGGAGATTTATCCAAATGCCCGTATTGTGGAACTATAACTAACAGTGGTGAATATGACTGGGTATTGAGTGAAATATCACAAGCCGACGATTATAGAACTTTTGGAGCAAGATTATCAGATTTCAGTAATACTCTTACTAATAAATTAGAAGAAATTGCAGAGTCAGATTCTGATTTTGCTCCTCAAATTATAGAAGACAAAGCCAGCAATGGATATTTACAAATTGAAACTGCAAGAGTTCTAAAAAATATTAACTATGTAAAAAGATTTGTTAGCGATTCATTTCTAAAAGAATTAGAAAAAATATTTACAAAAGAAGCTTATTTTGTTTATAACCGCATTTATCTTAATCATGCTACTCTTATAGGAGCTTTGCAAAAAGACAATAAAAACATTTTGGTTGTTTCGCTTAAATTATCATTTCAGAGAGTGAAAATTGAAAATTCTCAAGCTAAAATAATAGACCCTGTTGTAATTAGCAAAAATGAAGTTATGTTACTTGAAAGAGATGTTGATGCTAATCCAAACAAAGGGTCTGTTTATGCTTATCAATGTCCGTCCTGTGGAGGAACATTAACAGATACAACAAACATAAATTGTCCCTATTGCGGAGCATTACTTAATTCGTCAAAATACGACTGGATTATCTCAGACATAATGTCTGAAAAAGAATACTTAAAATACGTTAATACAAATGCACAATATTTTATAAGCAAAGTAAATCCAAAGAAATTTGACAAGATTCTGACCGTAAGAGACTACGCTTTTAACAATGTGCTGGTAATGGTAGCTGCAGATGGTGTTCTTGAACAGGAAGAAATTGATTTTGTAAATAGGTTGGCAAGACAATGGGGATATTCAAAATCAAAAATTCAAGGAATGATTGAAATGGCAATGAGCAATAAATTATCAATTAAAATGCCCGGCGATTCAAAATCACGCAAAAAGATATTTAAAATGATGGAAAAAGCTGCTGCCAGCGATGGTAAAATCTCCCCGGAAGAAGCTGAATTACTAGAAAAAATTAAAACTGAGTATAAGATTTATTAGTTAGTTGTTTTAGTAGTTTTTAGTGGAAATATTTTTATTTGAATGAATCTGAAACATTAGTGAAATTCTTAACAGAAATAGTTGGTTACTAAAGGAACAAATTAGAATAAATAAAGTGGTTATCATATCTCTGTGGTTTAGACTTCACTAAACCACAAAGATATTAGATCATTACCTTCCTAATGCTTAATACAAAAAAAAGACGGTCTGAGCCGTCTTCAATTTTATTTTTTATTTTATTTAACTTCCTCGAAATCAACGTCAGTAACTTCATCATCAGAACTACCTTTACCGGTACTTGTAGATTGACTACTTCCGGCAGAACTGCTGCTCTGACTTCCACTTTGCTGCTGAGCATTATAAATATCCTGCGAAGCAGCTTGGAAAGCTGTATTTATTTCATTCATTGCAGCATCAATACCTGCAAGGTTTTCTGATTTGTGAGCAGTTTTCAGTTTTTCGAGAGCAGATTCAATTGCTGCCTTTTTGTCGGACGGAATTTTATCACCAAACTCTTTCAATTGTTTTTCTGTCTGGAATATTACAGAATCTGCTTGATTCAATTTATCAATTTTTTCTTTAGCTTTTCTGTCAGCTTCTGCATTAGCTTGAGCTTCAGCTTTCATTCTTTCGATTTCTTCCTGAGTCAGACCACTCGAAGCTTCAATTCTGATGCTTTGCTGCTTACCTGTACCTTTATCTTTTGCAGAAACCTGTAAAATTCCGTTAGCATCAATGTCGAAAGTAACTTCAATTTGAGGCACTCCTCTTGGGGCAGGTGGAATTCCATCGAGGTGGAAACGTCCGATTGTTTTGTTATCACGAGCCATAGCTCTTTCGCCCTGTAGAACGTGAATTTCAACAGAAGGTTGATTATCGCTGGCTGTAGTGAACACTTCAGTTTTACGTGTCGGGATGGTAGTATTTGCTTCAATAAGTTTGGTCATCACACCGCCCATAGTTTCAATACCAAGAGAAAGCGGAGTAACATCGAGCAATAACACATCATTAACTTCTCCGGTTAATACTCCACCTTGAATTGCAGCTCCAACAGCAACAACTTCATCAGGATTAACACCTTTTGAAGGAGCTTTTCCAAAAAATTCTTCAACTTTTTTCTGCACTGCAGGAATACGAGTTGAACCACCAACAAGAATAACTTCGTCAATATCATTAACAGAATAACCTGCATCTTTTAGAGCCTGTTTACAAGGTTCGATGGTTGCATTGATAAGATGATCAACCATTTTCTCGAACTGTGATCTTGTAAGTGTTTTAACAAGGTGTTTTGGTATTCCGTCAACAGGCATAATATAAGGCAGATTAATTTCAGTGCTTGTTGTACTCGAAAGCTCTATTTTTGCTTTTTCGGCAGCTTCCTTTAATCTTTGAAGGGCCATAGGATCTTTTCTGAGATCAACGCCTTCTTCTTTCTGAAATTCGTCTGCCAACCAATTAATAATTACATCATCGAAATCATCACCACCAAGGTGAGTATCCCCGTTAGTTGATTTTACTTCAAAAACACCGTCACCAAGCTCTAAAATTGAAATGTCAAAAGTTCCTCCACCTAAGTCAAATACTGCTACTTTGATATCTCTATCTTTTTTATCGAGACCATAAGCTAAAGCAGCAGCTGTTGGTTCGTTGATGATTCTTCTTACGTTTAACCCTGCAATTTCGCCGGCTTCTTTTGTAGCCTGACGTTGAGCATCATCAAAATATGCAGGTACAGTTATTACAGCCTCAGTAACTTCGTGTCCGAGATAATCTTCTGCTGTTTTCTTCATTTTCTGAAGAATAATTGCAGAAATTTCCTGAGGTGTATAAAGTCTGTCATAAATTTTAACACGCGGAGTGTTATTTTCGCCTTGAACTACTTCATAAGGAACACGTTTAATTTCGTTAGCTAATTTATCGTAACGCATTCCCATAAAACGTTTAATTGAGAATACTGTATTTTTTGAGTTAGTGATTGCCTGACGTTTTGCCGGATCACCAACTTTTCTTTCACCGTCTTTCAAAAAACCAACTACCGAAGGAGTGGTTCTTTTTCCTTCGCTATTTGGTATTACAACGGGTTCGTTACCTTCCATTACGGCAACGCATGAATTTGTTGTACCTAAATCTATTCCTATTATTTTTCCCATGTTTTCTAAATTTTATGTTAATATTTTATTTTTCACCTTGTGAAGTTCGCAATACTTATGCCACTGGCATTTTTAAGGAAAAATTGTATTTATTGTCAGTGTACTTAGACAAAATAAATATCAATTGTTGGGAAAGATATGACAAAATGACATAAAACCAAATTTGTCGGTACAGCGCAAAATTTAACTTAAGTATGTAATATCTGTTTGGTTCGATTTCGCTCAACCAACATATATAAGTTCAATATAATCCTCATTGTTACGGGTTTAAAATACCCGACAAAATAGTACAAGCAGATTGTCTGCTTTTATTATATTATAGATGGAAAAGCCATTTATTTAAACCAACTTATTTTGAAGTTTTTTATGAGTTTTTAAACAATCAGTTAAAAACTCATAAATCTCAATTTTTTGCTTATTAAATTTTAACATTTATATTTAATTCGTTGGGATATATCATACTAATACAATTTTAAAAAATTCAGGATCCAATAAAAAATTTTTACCATAAAATAAAAAAAGGCAACCATATTCTTTTGTTAACGTTAAAAATAAAAAAACGAAAAGATTAAATAAAAGATACGCACAAAGGAGAGGCTTAGATGCAGTGAGGAACAAACTCCCGATAAATAATAAATTTGGGAGTTTGTTTTTCTTTTTGTATATTGCAAAAAAAAATGATTTGTAATAAATGCTCCAGCATCAATCCTCCACATTCAAAGTTTTGTGGCAAATGTGGAAACCCCTTGCCAGAAGTTAATAAAAACTTTTACAATGGTTTTGATTCTGTTTGTAATTGCGGGAATATTTTAAAACCACGTGAAAGATTTTGTGATAATTGTAACACATGGTATCCTTTTACAAAAGAACAATCAAATGTGTCTTCAGATACAACAAAACAAAAAAATGAAACCAGGCTAATTGCTTCTGAAAGACAGATAAATGTCGGAGAAAATTCCAATATTTCTAATAGTACATCGCAATTCGGCGAAAACAAAAAACACACATACATTGATTATAGAAACAGCTATAAAACCTCCTCGACAAAGAAAAAATCAGGACTCACAAAATACATAATAATTTCGATTTTAGCTGTTCTTAGTATTTCGAGTGCCATAATTTTGTTTTTAAACAAAGAGAAAATATTTAACAAAAATCAAAACCTTGCATTAAAACTTTATCCTCAACAAGCAACTCCCGGTTCGCTTCTTTATATTGACATTTCAGAAATAGCACCAAAGGAAAATTTGAATGACTTTATTGTACATATTAATAATATTGAAATTCCAATAGTTTCAGTTGATGAAAACATAATTATTGGAAGAGTCCCGGAAAATGCAAGCAGTGGCGAAATCAGTTTGTTTTCTGGTGGAAAGAAAAAACTATCGAACAAGATAGAAATTTTTAATCCGGAAAAAATCTTCATTGCAAGAGAAAATATAAAACCATCAAATAAATCACAAACTATTAATTTTCCCGAAGGTGTTCAGGTTATAGTTCCGGGTGGTTTTGTGAAAAATAATACTCAAATTGTTTTAAATAAAATTATCAATGCTCCCGAGCCTGACATTTTGGGTGGATATCAATTTTTTGAATACGATATAAAAATAGGTAATTATGAACAATTGCCGGATTTTATTGAAATAAGCTTTCCTCTTAAAGCAGAGCTTTTATCGAAAGACAAAGCTTATGAGGATCAAATATTGGCTTACCGAAGAGATGTAAATTTTGAACATTTTACAGTTCTTCCCTATCGGTATGACAGTAATACCGAGAGAGTATATATTTATACGGACCATCTGTCATTAGCCGGAGTAATAGTAATCGGGGGTCTGGTTATTGGCGGAGTTGTTTCAATACTTGGACCTGAGGCTCTTGATAAAATTTCTTATGATGTTTACATAACTCCGCAAAAGAATTTTAGAATTCTTTACAATAAAGGATTAGAAAAAAACAGCAATTTTTTTGAAGATGGCAGCTGGGTTAGCAAATATTCTCCACAAGTGATAAACACATATAATTCTAAACATCCAAAATATGTACAGGATATTGGAGAGATGTTTGAAATAGCCTTAGCTAATTATCAAAAAGCGGGTCTTACGGAAATGGTGAGTAAAAACAATATTTTTGGTAAAAAAACAAATTACCATATAAACATAAAATTAAATTCTTATGCATCAAAATTATCCCCCGGACCTTTATATTTATCTCATACTGGATATATTCATATTGATGCCCCGCTATATTTAATTGAGTTCAGAGGTAAAAAGTCTTCATGTTCATACGTAGGTCATGAATTATTTCATCGTCAACAGGCAGAATATTACAATTTCACAAGATTTAAAAGGTCAAAGGATTTTTGGTGGATAGAAGCCTGCGCCGAATATGCAGGTGATAGAATAGCTTGGAAGAACAGCGTTAATAATTGGAATGGGGAATTATTTACAAAAATGTTTAACAATATTCCGCCGGAATATCTAAGTTTTCCAATAAAAACTAACGGCAAACCAAACAAAAATTTCTCAAATGATTATGAATATAACACGGCAGTATTTGTTTATTTTCTGACAGAAGTTTGTGGTTTTAAATTCAATGAACTAATTGCCGGAGCAGCGAAAGACGAGCCCATCGAAAGTTTGAATAGTTTTCTAAAATCCAAAACCAACAATACAAACGGAATAAGTCATTATTACAGACAATTTGCAATATGGAGCATATTCTCAGAAGGAAACTATGGAACAGGATATTTTAAAAATTATTTACCGGCAAATTTTGAAAAAAAATCAGACATCAAAGAAATAGCCGAGAAAAAAATAGAAATATATGTACCGGAAAATAAAGAATTTGAAATCAGTACCGAAGGTAACGACGGTATCTTGATTGACATTTTTAAGTTCTCTGAAAACAAAAAACTAAGCGGAAATGATATAGCCAAACCTATTCAAACTTTAAATACCGGAAGATCATTTAATATCAAAAATTGTAAAAGCAATGAAGTTTATTACATATTAGCCACAAATCTTTCAGGCGATAAATCCGAAGCTAAAATTAAACTTTCAACAAAACAAGATAAAGAAACTATTGAAATAGATACGCATACATTTCAATTTTCAGGGAATTACTCGTCAAAATTATATGCAATAAAACTTAAAGACATAGAATTTACAGTAAGCCCTGATACCATAAAAGACGGAAAAATTAACAACGAATATACTTTCAAAATCAACGCCGAAAATATTCCTCCTGATATTGTGAGTGTTTACATTGAGTACGATTTTGACGACAGTCAAAACAACAACTCTAAAGGTTTTACATTGCCAATTAGTGTTGATAAAGACAGAAAAATTGAAACCGAGATAAAATATAAATGGAAATATCCTTTACGCAAATCAAATATTAAATTCAAATTAAAAAATGCTGTTAATGATAAGGAACTTGCAAAAGCTGAAGCATTTATTCAGTTTTATACCGTTACAATCACAGGGGCAAGAATCATCAATTATGAATTAAAAGGCGGAGCAACAGAATTAATCCATAAATTTACAGCAGAAGCAAGTCCACCTGGTAATTACAATTTTGAATGGGATTTTGGAGACGGCAGTCCTGTTGTTAAACTTCCCGGTAAAAACAATAAATGTCAGACCGAACACAGATACAAAAATCTAAAGCCGGGACTAAAATTTAAGCCTAAAGTAAAACTCTATGATGATAAAAACAACTTGTTAGCCGAAGATATAATTAATATTAATATAGATACTAAGTCAGAACCGACAAAGCCAGACAACAAACCTACCCAATCGAATAATTATTACATAAGTTTCAGAATTTACGTATATACAAATTACACAGACAGTTATCAAGACAATCATCAGAAATGGCCTGGATCATTATATGAATCCTATGAGAATAGTTATTATACAACCCTTGGT
Organism: uncultured Bacteroidales bacterium; assembly: GCA_937982115.1. Classification (GTDB taxonomy): domain Bacteria; phylum Bacteroidota; class Bacteroidia; order Bacteroidales; family ML635J-15; genus Bact-19. The sequence goes on from CALJNE010000002.1 coordinate 89,729, forward strand.
ATGCCAATAAATAAAGCTAACAGTTTTTCAGCATCTTATACAAGTAAAAACAATGGTTATGAAAAAATTTCAGGCAGTTTTGACAAAAATAAACTACACCGATTGAATTACGAACGATTTGAAACCTTGTTTTCAGGTAATAACAAGCTAAGAGAAGAAACTTTAACAATAGAAATTCAGGACATTCCTCTTGAAGAAGCAAATGATTATGGAATATCTTTTTTATTAAACGGATGGGATTGTGATAAATTAGCCCCCGATCCACGATTTGCACGCAGCATAGTTAAGTTAGAACGAAAAGTAAAATTTTTTCCTTCCGGAAAAGAAATTTCGATTGCAAATCTTGATTTTAACAAGTCAGAGGTTTATTCGTGTAAAAATTGGCAGGATCTGTGGGCTCCACGAAGTCATATCAGAGTTTCGATTTCTTACGGCAACTGAAACATTTTTTCTAATTCGTCACACAATCGGGTTTTAAATTCTGAATAGTGTTTTCTATCGGATGAAATTATTTTTAAACATTCCGTATTTTTATTAGGATTTTGATTTGCAATATTTTGTTCAATAAGAGTAAATATTTCCAGAGCTGTTTGTTCATCGGCAGTGACAAAAATTTCGCAAAAAGGTCTTAAATCGGTAAAATTTATAGACGATTCCCAGAATGCAACAATAATATTTTTTATTTCTTTATGGTGTTTGTATTCTGCGACAAAACTTTCAATTTCTTCGGCGACATTTTTAACCTTTATATTCGAAAAAATCTTTTCAACATATTTTTTTACTTTAAGTGTTTGGGAGGAAAAATATAATTCCAGCAACGGTTTAATAAAAACGACATTACCAACTTCTTCGATACGATTTAAGGCATTTAAAACCACATCTTCGTTTTTGCTGAAGAGTTCATCATGTAATTGTTTTTGTTCTTTCGTTAATTTAATATTTTCGCCTTGCTTTGTCATTTTGTTTTTTTGCAAAATTAGAATTTTATTTATAAAGTTTTTTTTCGAGGCTCAAAAATACCTCCGGTAAAGTATTAATAATATCCGAAGCAGTGGTTGATATCATTGAAAATTTATTTTTACATAAATCTCCTGAGCAAGCATGAACAAACACCGAAACAATTGCAGCAATTACAGGATTATATTTTTGAGCTAAAAGAGAAGCAATAATTCCTGTAAGAATATCTCCACTTCCACCTGTAGCCATTCCTGGATTGCCTTTTATATTAATATAAATATTTTCATCAAAATCTGAAATAAAAGTATGACCTGTTTTATATACAATGATAATTTTGTTTTTCCTGGAAAATTCACTTATAAAATTGAGTATTTCAAGAGTATTATTAAATTTTCCGAATAATCTCTCGAACTCTTTTGGATGTGGAGTCAGAATAGTTCCTTCGGGAAGTAGGCTATGAAAGTTTTCAATTTTGGCAAGGCAGTTTAATCCGTCGGCATCAATAACTGCAGGAACTTTTATACCTTTAAATAAATTTTTTATTGCAGAAACAGTTATATCCTTAGTTCCAATACCAGGACCAATACCTAATGAAGAAAAAGCATTAGAAAATTTCACGTGCGAAATCACATTTTCGTAATTGTCGGTAGAGCACATTGCCTCTGGGACAGAAATCTGGATAATTTCCAAAATTTTTTGAGGAATATGTAAACTGACCAGTCCGACACCAGATTTTATTGCAGCCTTGGCTGACAAAACCGCTGCTCCGGCTTTACCAAATGAACCAGCAACAATTAAAGTATGTCCGTAACTGCCTTTATGATCGAATCGTTTCCTTTTTTTCAGATTTTGTAATACAAAATTTTCTGTAATAATTTTGTATTTGCTGGGAGTCTCATACTTAGCCTGAGAAGATAATCCAATATCAACAATGTGAATATTACCAAAGTAATCAAAATTTTCAGGGAGCAAAGCAGATAGAACAGGCGAATCAATACAAATTGTATGATCAGCACGTATTGCAACCGTATTTTCAGTTGAGACTATTTCGCTGAAAAAACCACTTGGTATATCAACAGAAATTACAGGCAAATTAGTGTTATTGATAATTTTAACTAATTCTTCATATTTACCGGATAATTCTCGATTTAGTCCTGTGCCGAACAAAGCATCAATAACTACAGTGTTTGAAGAAAAATCAAAATTTATAGGTTCCTGAATTTCAACAATATTATCAGGATATTTTTCTTTTAGACGAGTTAAATTAATTTCACAATCCGCACTCAAATACTCTGAAAATCTGCATAAAACAGCTTTAACATTATAAAAATCTTTTTTTTCAATTAACAACCTTGTAAAAGCCAATCCATCTCCCCCATTATTTCCCTGTCCGCAAAAGACGATAAATTCTTTCAGAGAATAATCAGGAACAATTTCAAGAGTTTTGAGTAAAATTTCATTTGCGGCTCTTTCCATTAGGTCAATGGAGCTTACAGATTCGTTTAAAATTGTAAATTGATCAATAAATCTTTTTTGTTCAGAATTAAACACTTTCATATTAATAAAGTTTAAAAAATCAAAATAAACGTTTTTTTATTTGCAAATAAAAAAAGATTTTTATTTTTGTCAACGATAAAATGAATATTAACCAAAAATTGAAATAGTATGTTTAAAGGACAACCTAAAGGATTAATTGCAGCCGCTCTGGCAAATATGGGCGAGCGTTTCGGTTTTTACACAATGATGGCAATATTGACATTATTTTTGATGTCAAAGTTTAATTTGACAGGATCAGAAGCCGGAACATTATATTCTATTTTTTATGGAGCTATTTATATTTTAGCATTAGTTGGAGGTATTATTGCAGACCGATTAAGGAATTACAAAGGAACAATTATTGCCGGTCTTCTTGTAATGTTTTTAGGTTATGTTTTGTTGGCAATTCCGGCATTAATTACAACAAAATACATAGCACTTGCAGCTTTACTCATCATAGCTTTTGGAAACGGATTATTCAAAGGTAATCTCCAGGCTGTTGTTGGTCAGATGTATGATAACGATCAATACAGAAGTAAAAGAGATTCAGGGTTTCAAATTTTTTATATGTTCATTAATTTAGGAGCAATGTTTGCACCATTTATGGCAACCTGGATCAGAAATACATTTGTAAAATTACAAGGTTATGCATACAATGCTGAATTACCTGGTTTATGTCATCAATATATTGGAGGAGAAATGTCTCAAGACGTAGTCAGTGGTCGTTTCTCTGAATTAGCAGCACAAGTTTCGGGCGGAACATTACCGGCAGATTTAATGGAATTTGCAAATAATTATTTAAATGCTTTTAACACCGGATTTCATTATGCTTTTTTAAGCTCAGTTGGAGCGATGTTAATTTCATTAGTAATTTTCTTATCAACTAAAAAGAGATTGCCGAATCCTGCAGGAAGCAAGTCCGACAAAACGCAAGTATCTAAAGAAGAAATCAGAATGGATGCAAAAGAAATCAAACAAAGAATATATGCTTTATTTGCAGTATTCGGAATTGTTATTTTCTTTTGGTTCTCCTTCCATCAAAACGGACTTACATTGACAATGTTTGCCAAAGACTATACAAAACTTGGAGGTATTTTTGCATCTGCAGAAATTTTCCAATCCATCAATCCAATTTTAGTTGTTGGGCTCACTCCTTTAATTATAATATTCTTTAACTTTTTATCAAAACGAGGCAAAGAACCATCAACACCAAAGAAAATTGCTATTGGCATGGGTATAGCAGCTTTAGCATTCGTTGTTATGGCTTTAGGTTCTATGGGTCTGCCTAAATATGCTGATATCGTTAAACAAGGTGGTTTGGATGATGCACTTAAAGTTACACCATGGCTTCTGTTCTTTGTATATTTTATTCTTACAGTTGCAGAATTATTCATCTCCCCACTTGGATTATCATTCGTTTCTAAAGTTGCACCTCCTCACATGCAAGGTTTGATGCAAGGCGGATGGTTAACTGCAACCGCTGTTGGAAACTTTTCACTTTTCCTTGGAGCTATGATGTATGAAAGCATCTCCATCTCATTAACATGGACAGTATTTGTTGTAGTGTGTTTAATTTCTATGGGAGTTATGCTGGCTATGGTTAAATGGCTCGAAAGAGTTGCTAAATAAAGTTTTTCAAAATATTTGTTAAAAAGCTCGCAAATTTTTGCGAGCTTTTTTATTTTTTTTATTTTTACATAAAATTTTCAGAAACTATAAATTTAAAAGCTATGAAAAAAATTTACTTGTTAACTTTAATTGGATTGTTCATATTAGGTTATGGACTTAGATTATCTGCACAACAAACATGTAGTAATCCACATTTAATCAATTCCTTACCTTTTGTTGAAATCGGATTAACAACAGCCGGCAGTGGCGATGATTACGGGCCATCAGACGCATGCGGTTCTCCTGCTATGGAAAATGAAGATTATGTTTTCAGCTTTACTCCTGTAAACAACATGCAAATCAACATTACTTTGAAAAACACTCAAATTATAAATGGAGGATTTTTGAACTTTGCTAACATCGGGTTATTCGTTCTGGACGCTTGTCCTGATGATCCTTCAGCTAATTGTGTTGCAAATAATGTAGCAATGACAAATCCTTCCCTGGCAAATATTGACTTAATTGGTGGAACTACTTATTACATTATTGTTTCCACCGCCAACAATCTTTTGGGAAGTTCTACAAATGTTAATTTTGACATAGAAATCTCTAAAAATAATGATATTGATTTGGCTGTGTCGAATATAATAATAGATTCTTCATCTTGTAATTTAACTGAATCTACCATCAGCGTTGAGATAAGCAACCTCGGAATACAAGATGCCAATTCATTTGAAATCAGCTATATGGTTAACGGAGGTATGCCTGTTACCCAAATCGTAAATGAGTTGCTACCAGCAGGTGAGTCAGGAATTTTTGATTTTACTACAAATATAGATTTCCCTGCTATCGGACATTATGAAATTACTGTTGAGGTTACAATTATGGATGATGAAGATATTGAAAACAATTCTTTGACTACCTACCGAACAAGATTTCCATATTACGACACGCCTCCATTTGTTGAATATTTTTCAAGCAACAACGGATACTGGATTGCAGGCGGAACAGCATCATCATGGGCTTATGGTATTCCTGAAGGTACGATAATAAATAATCCTGGAGTTTACGGTACACAATGCTGGGTTACCAATTTGTCAGGTAATGCAAATATGAATGAAAACTCTTTTATTCAAAGTCCTTGTTATGATGTTTCATCGTTTTATCTACCAACAATAAGTATTGGCATTTGGACAAATTTTGCAATATTCGGTAATTCAGCAAAACTTTTGGCATCAATTGACGGAGGCGAAAATTTTGACATTGAACTTTATCAATGGACTTCTTCAACAAGTGGTTGGACAATTTACACTATACCTGCAGAACAACTTACTGGTGCTAATCAGGCTATTTTCAGATTGAATTATACAGGAGGATTTATAAATAGTGAAGGTATTGCATTGAACTATTTTGAAGTTAAAGAAGCAACTTTGTATGATTTAGGAATTACAAATATTTTAAAGCCTTTCACTTCATGTAATATGTCATCAACAGAGACTGTAACGGTTGAGATTACGAATTTTGGGGCAATGCCACAATCAAACTTCCCTGTAGAATATTCAATAGACGGAGTTAATTTTGTTCAAGAAATTGTAAATGTATCAATAGAACCGGGAGAATCTATAATTTACACATTTGCTCAAACTTTAGATTTAAGTGCTCCGGGCGACTATGATATTAAAGCAAGAACTGCTTTAAACGTTGATGAAGACAATTCTAATGATGAAATGATAAAACATGTTATTTCGCAGCAAGGAGTGATTATTACAGATACTTATATAGAATCATTTGAAAGCGGTAATGGTGGCTGGTATGCATCCGGAACAAATTCCACTCTTGAGCTTGGCACTCCAAACGGAACAACAATTGTTGGTGCTGCAGACGGAACAAATGCCTGGGTTACTAACCTAACGGGATTAGCAAATCTAACCGAAATTTCCTACCTTGAGTCTCCGTGTTTCGATTTCTCAGATATGGTAAATCCTGTTTTCAAAGCATCTATAATTTACAATACAACAATGTTCTTATCTGATTTTTATTTAGAATATTCACTTAATGGCGAAACCTGGGACACTGTTAATGCAGGAAATGCTTCGAATAATTGGTATGGAACCGGCATGATTGGATTTGGTACCTGGGGAGGAGTTTCAGAAGGATGGATTAATGTAAAAACTAACTTACCAGATCTTGCAGGTGAACCTTATGTAAAATTCAGATTTGTTTATAATACAGGCAGCTTCGCTATGCAACAAAGGGAAGGCGTTGGTATAGATATGATTATAATTTATGATTGTGATGTTTTCCCAGTTGCAGAATTTACTTACACAATAAACGGGAACACTGTTGAATTCCAAAACAATTCACAAAATGCTGATACTTATCTTTGGAATTTTGGAGATAATCAATTCTTCCCGTCAACTTCGACTGATACCAATCCTGTTTTCACCTATAACCTTCCAGGAAATTACTATGTAACACTCACATCGACAAATGATTGCAGCAGCTCTACTTACGGAACTTTCATTGATATTTCAACAGGAAATGATTTTTACACAATTTCAGGGATAAATATATTTCCAAATCCTACAAGCGATAATATTGTAATTGATGGACTAAAAACAAATCAAATAACAATCATTGACGTAAGCGGAAAAACTGTTATGAATCAAATAATTAGTTCAGAAACAGTTACTTTAAATGTTGAAGGTTTGGCTTCTGGCACTTATTTTATTAAAACATTTGTTGATAACAATCCGATAACTATTAAATTTATTAAAGAATAATTTTCAAAAAAAAGCCTTCCGGATTGGGAGGCTTTTTTATTTTATGTCTTTAATATAAATCCTGTCATTTAAATCAAATTCCCGAAGTGCATTTATTAAAATTAGATATTCATATTTGACTAATTCATGAATAGAAATGTCTTTTTCAAAAATAACTCCTTTATCAAGCAAATATTTACGAAATGTACCTTTGAGCAGAGGAACTCGTGGAGTTACAAATCTAAGTCCGTCATAAAACACAACATTCGCAATAGTAGTATCAGTAATAAGCCCTCTTTTACAGATTAGAATATCATCACAGTTTTCACGTAATTCGAACAGTTCATTCAATCTATTTCTATCAGAATATTTTAAGGGATAATCAATTTTATCGTCATAAATAATTTTTAAAGAATTAATTTTACTTTTAATGTAAGGGTTTAAGTTCAATTCATATTTTTCATAATTATAATTAAAACGACATCTCAAGATTTCGCTGGTGTCATTAACAGGTAATTGGAGATTTTTAAGGACTATATTATTATTATTAGATTTTCCATAAAATAGTTTAATTGAATAGTCAATCCTTTCCTGATGATATTCCAGATTATTTATTTTTCCGGAGATAATCTTAAATGTTTCAAACAATGGGAACATAAATTTTTTTAATCATTTCGTTATATTCGTCTTTAGGATTGCTTAGAGCTGTTATTCCGCCTCCGCTTTTAAAATAGAGTTTGTCGTTTTCATTTTCGATAAAGCGTATTGAAACAGCAGTATCAAGAATTTTTCCATCATAGTATCCAAAAATTCCTGTATAAAAACCTCTATTATAATTCTCGGCCATCTTAATTAATTCTACAGTTCGCTTTTTAGGAGCTCCTGTAACAGAACCTGCAGGCAAAATTTTAATTAAAAGCTCACCTATTTTATCACGTAATTCAGGTTTAATTGCCCCTTTAATTAAAGAACTAACTTGTAAAATATCTCCGAAAATAGTATTTATCTTATCAATATATCTAAATCGTTCAACAGAAACATTGGTGGCCACAATATTAAGGTCATTTCTTAATAAATCAACAATAGTATTATGTTCGAATAGTTCTTTCTGATTTTCGAGAATTAGTTTTTCAGCATTCGGAATATTGGCATCAATTGTTCCCTTCATCGGACATGTTTCTATAAATCCGTCATAGATTTTGACAAATCTTTCGGGAGAAAAAATAACAAACTTATCCTTAAACAATATTTTAAACGGGGCCTTGCTGAGTGCAAATATTTCTTTGAGATTGTAATCTGTTTTGAGTTGAGTTTTATAAGTGTAATTAATTAAGTATGTATCACCACGTTGCAAGGCCTTACTACAAATTTCGTAACCTTTTAAGTATTCATCAAATAGAGGTGTTTTAAAATTAAATTTCTTTTTAGTAGTTAAAGCAATATTTTCTGTAAAGTTTGTTTTTCCGTTAAAGTTAAAATAAACATCAGTTGCAGCAGCCTCTTGAGGTGAAAAAACATGAAATTCGGAACAATTAAAATCAATTAAAAAAATAAATTCTTTACCTGAATTAATTCTTTCTGATAATATTTTACTTATTTCGCAACTAAAGTTCATAGTATATGATAAAAATATTTTTGCTAGACAATCAAGATAGTTTTACTTACAATTTAGCATCAATGTTCAATTCATATAAAAACATTAAACTCGAAATTTATAATCCCGAAAATACAAATATTGGAAAAATAAATGATTTTGATAAAATAATTTTTTCTCCCGGACCAGGATTACCCCACGAATTTCCCATTATGCAGGAAATACTTGAAAATTATAAAACAAGAAAGCACTTTTTAGGAGTTTGTTTAGGACATCAAAGCATTGGAGAACATTTCGGGGCTAAACTAAAAAACTATAATGAAGTTAAGCACGGCAGAATACAGAAACTAAAAATCATAAAAACTAACAGTTTACTTTTAAAAAATATTCCAGACAATTCTCCTATCGGAGTTTATCATTCCTGGTATATAGACAAAATTAATTTTCCGGAAGAATTAGAAATTGCAGGAACAAATGAAGATGGAATTATTATGTCTATTGAACATAATTTTTATAACATTCAATCAGTGCAATTTCATCCTGAATCTTTTATAACAAAATTCGGATATAGAATTATTGATAACTGGTTGAAGATTTAGTAAATTAACTTTTCTCTGTTTTATATTTTCAGTAAGGTAGGTTTTGAGGATTTAAATAGTAACTTTGTGTCGTTTTCCATTTTCTTTTTGTTGGAGCTGAATACACAGCTGAAGTTTGTCGTGTGATGAAATTTCTGTAAATGTTTTCCATATCGGTAAAGATTCGCCAGACAAATTTCAGATTTAAACTGTATTTTCCAAGCGGGTCAAATCGCCGAAACAGTGTAAACAAATAGAAATTATTATACTGCTGCAAATATTTGGTCGAAACTCCACACAGCCTATGATTTATCCACGTCTTCAAATCTTTA
>CALJNE010000003.1 GCA_937982115.1 uncultured Bacteroidales bacterium
CACGGTTCCATCCGTCGAACCTCCATCAACAATAATATGCTCTACATTCTCATAAGTCTGCGAACGCACTGATTCAATTGCACGAAGTAAACCGGATTTGTTGTTAAGTGTTACTGTAATGATTGATATTTTCATTTTTATTAAGATCAAAGAATAAAGTAAAAAGAAAAAAGTGAAGTAAACAAAAATTTATTACCAAGCAACCGTATATAAAGTAACTAATTTCTTATTTGTTTTCGTTACTATTGAGCCCAAAATCTTTCTTAATTGTCCGGACTTCTTCACTCACATAAAATGAGACTTTAATATATTCAAATTTTCTATGGTTGACTTTATAATTCTCAACCAATAATTTGATTCACGCATTTCTCGTAAAGAAATTGTAACATTATTATTAAAATCAGACTTTAAAGATCCAGCTTGTGCTTCTCTACCCTGCCAGAAAATTCTTAAGTGCGGATTTGATATATTTTTTTCCATAGGAGCTTTTTAGATATTTTCAGTGTAAAGCATCTTTTTGGTTATAATACACTTCGTAATAAACGACTTCAAAAGGTCTTCGGGCACTTGTAGATCTAACTTTACCTCTATTATGTTCATCTAACATTTTCTTTATGATTATTGTATATCGAACAAAGAAACTATTATCTAACTTACTCTGTAAAGCAAATTTAATCTAATCATTATTCATACTTGGCAGGTCGGGTAATTTGCTCCTGATGGAGTAAAGCTTTTAGCTAACTGACATCTGATAACATTAAGCTCGGGTGTTTTAGATAAGTTAGGTAAAACTTCAATAATGGGACAGCAAAATTAAAAAGTCGTTCATTTAAATCTTTATTCATTCTTTCACAAATAATTTTCGTTAAAACCTGACCTGCTTTTTTTCTTTTTAATTTTATCTTCAAATCGTCTTTTGACCAGTTAAACCTTCAATCATTTTACTTTAATCTTGCCTAAACCTTAAATCTTTTTACTATTATCTTTTATCTTGTAATCTTTTCTCGTTACAACAAAATTACCCATCACTAAAGCATCCATTTCGGTTCTTAAAAAGCAATCCAATGCTTCTTTCGGATGATTGACAATCGGTTCATTTTCATTGAATGATGTGTTAAGTAATATAGGTAATCCTGTTTTTTCGCGAAACCTATCAATCAAAGCATAATATTTTGGAGAAACATCTTTATGTACAGTTTGTAATCTTCCACTACCGTCAACATGAGTAACAGCCGGCAGTCCTGCTCTCTTTTCGGGTTTTATTAAAAATACCTTCTCCATAAAAAACGCATCATCATCCTGTTCAAAATATTCATTAACATATTCCCGTAATATTGATGGAGCGAAAGGTCGGAAAGATTCTCTTCTTTTAATCTTAGAGTTTATTAAATCCTTGGCATCCTGTCTTCCGGGATGAACGAGCACAGAACGATTTCCTAAAGCTCTTGGTCCGAATTCAGTTCTGCCCTGAAACCATCCGACTACTGCACCATTAGCCAGAAGTTCAGCGGTGTGTTCAATAGTTTCCTCATCATTATTATATCTTGTATAATTTATATTTGCTTCCTTCAATACCTGTTCAATTTCATCATTAGTATAATGTGCACCAAGATAAGCGTCCCTGACAAATACTTTGTTATCATTGCCAAGCAGTTGATGATATAGCCATAGGGCTGAACCTACTGCAGTGCCAGCATCATATCCGGCTGAAGGAATGTAAACATTTTCAAATGCAGTCATCAATTTTATCTTACCATTGGCTACTGAATTTTGAGCGACTCCACCCGCGATGCAGATATTTTTTAATCCTGTTCTGAGTTGCAAATTGTTAAGTAAATGGAATATTACATTTTCACAGTGCTGTTGTACCGATGCTGCAAGATCTTTATGGTATTGTGTCAAAGGTTCATCTTTATCTCTGGGTTTTCCAAAAATTTCAATCATTTTATCCGAGAAAACTCTTCCCAGAAAAGGCGCACCGTTATCCCAGGTCATCGCAACACCCTCAGTAGAATGTATGAAATAATCCTCATTAATTTCAAAAAGTCCGTCTTCCTTTAATCTTACTATATCCTTCATTTTATCAAGATACTTGGGTTCACCGTAAGGCGAGAGACCCATAACTTTGTATTCATCGCCGTAGTATGGAAAACCAAGGAACTGTGTAAACGCTGTGTAAAAAATTCCTAATGAATGCGGATATGTTACTGAATCAAGTACTTCAATTTTATTGTCTTTACCAATTGCAATCATTGTTGAGGAAAAGTCACCGAATCCGTCAACAGATAAAATAGCTGCTTCTTTAAATGGAGATGAAAAAAATGCAGATGCAAGATGACTCCTGTGGTGTTCGATGTGTTTTATTTCTGCTCTTATATCTTTTTCATTTACACCCAATCCTTTAGCGAGTTCAGACTTTAAAGATGTTACTTTTTTAATATTGGCTACTCTGTCTTTAATGAACTTATAATTTATTAGTTTCTTCAAAGAACTGAAAAATTTTTTCTTAAGATGAGCAGAAGGATTTCTTCCTATAGTTATGTAATCAACATCTTTTATGGTGATGCCTGCATCTGCCAGACAGAATTTTATCGCCTCCGATGGAAAACCTGCCCAGTGTTTTATTCTTCTTATTCTTTCTTCCTCAATTGCATTTATTATTTTACCGTCCTTCAGAAGGCAGGCGGATGAGTCTCCGTGATATGCATTTATTCCAAGTATGTACACTTTATTCCTCCAGGATTTTTAATAATAGTAATTTGGAATGAATATAATAATAATTTTTTGAATATTTCATCAGTGTTTTATTATTCAGCTGGTACAAATAAATTCATCAGCTTTTTCCAAAGAACCTTTGCCAATAATGTGAATATTATAATTTAACTCTTTTAATAAATTCAAACACTTAATTTTAATTTCATCACTGTGTGTTGATAAAAATATTATCGGCTTTTTTGTTTTTA
>CALJNE010000004.1 GCA_937982115.1 uncultured Bacteroidales bacterium
ATGCTTTGTCTTTCCTTTCAATCCAAGCATTGCTCCAGAAACCTCTCTTAATGAAGTGCATTGAGCAAAGGTACAAAAGAGCATAGAAATCAAGTGATCGTGGGTGTCGAACTTTTTTATCCTGTAATCAGAGCGGAATTCCTTTGCTGATTGGAAAATAATAGTGGGGTCTATTAAAGAAATCAGCTGTCCGAAATGCTTCAGCATTCGCGAATACCATTAAAATAAAAAAACAATATGAGCAAAACCGATTGTCCGAAAAAATATGTACTTTTGTCCATATAGTTTAGTTTATTGCAAAACCAAATTATGAATAAAGAGCCGAATGAAAAAATCAAACGGCTCTTTTAAATTTTATCTCGGACAACAGTGAAATAAAACTTCAATATTTTTATACTCATAATTTGTAAGGTCAATAAGGAATTGCAATATTCGGAATAAAATATTTGAAGCTGGTTTTCCAGTATCGCTTTATCGGATTTACATATGGTATTGCAGTTTTTAAGTTCAGAAAATCCCTATAAACCAATTCCAATCCAGTAAACTTGCGCCAGACAAACTTCTGATTTATAATCTCTCGACTTAATGCATCAAAACTTCCTCGCCTGGTATATACAAAATAATCCCCATAAAACTGCAAATACTTCGTTGCAACTCCATTTAGTATCAAATTTAACCATTTTTTCAACCCCGACAACTGATTTCTAAATGTTTTTACCGGTTCAGATGATTTCTCATTATATATATAAAACTCAAGCTTTTTAAATTTAACTCCAACCCTTCTCGAAAAATTAACAATATTCTCATTTTCATAACTCATCAACACTTTTGTCTCTCTCAATTTTTCCTTTAAAACATCCTTAATTCTCTCAGTAGTAAGATTTCCTATCGTGGCAATTTTGACATCATATTTCGAATAATCATAAGCCATCAAAAACCTTGTCCTGTATTTCTCCTTGTTTTTTAATATGTTTCTCCTGTTATTGCGTGACAATGAAACACCTCGCCTTCCCTTCTGATTAAACAAAAACCATAAATCATATAATATCACTTCTCTACCAAAACCTTCAACTCGCGGCGGAACTGACGCCAATATCTTATGTCGCCAATCAAAAGCAGTAAGTTTTGCAACCCCAAAACGTTCTGACATCGCTTTCACCGTGTGTAATCCCTCATTTTTTACTGCTTCTGCATAATCAAGAAATGTATCTTTCTTATGTAAATAATGAATAGAAGTTCCGGTACTAGGTATAAAAGTTTTGCGACAACTGCGACACCTGTACCGAAAGGTTTGTTTGTATTTTCCATGAATATAAAAATCTTTACAATTACAGTATGGACAAGATTTTGTTTCTAAAACTTCTTTGTACAAAGCAATTACTCGAGGACTCCAGGGATTGCGTTTGTATTTTTTTGTTTTGTCCATTTTTAATGTGAAAGTTTTTTGCAATTATACAAAGATTTTTCACACAATTTTGGTATTTAGAAAATTTTTTCCAAAATAGCCCTACCTCCCTCTGTCTCTTACTTCAACAACTACAAAAATTTCCTCTTAATTCTTCTAAAAATATATTACTTCCATAGATTTTATTATTTTCGCATTATCGTTAGTGGTTTTAATGAAAAAGTATTTTTTATTTCAAATTACATTTTGTTACCTACTATTTTTGAACAACTTAATTGTTGCTCAAGACTATTTCTTATCCGGACATTTCATTGATTTTTCAAAAAAAGCATTAAACAATTACGAACATCAAACTTTCTTTCGTCCTTATACCGGTGTTGAAAACACTATTTATGAAGATTTGATTTTTAACACAACCTCATCTGAAAAAAATTTTTTATTACGAAAAATTTTTGAAGAAAATTTAATAATTGAACAGAACGAAAGATTTAAAATTTTAATAAACCCTGCACTAAATTTTTCTTACTATTATAATCGCTCCGGTCCAAATGGCTATAGAAATACACGTGGTGCAATAATCCAAGGAAATTTAGATTCAAAGATTTTTTTCTATTCTGTTCTGGAAGAAACCCAGGCAGCATATCCTTTTCTTGATAACTCTATTTATGACAATTTCAAAATAATCTCCGGTATTGGCAGAATAAAACCTCTATCAGGTTACAACGAATTTGATTTTGGAAACTCTTATGCTGCTATTTCTTATAAAGCTAATTCAGACATTAATTTCACTACTGGTTACGACCGTATTTTTATGGGAGATGGATACCGTTCTATGATTATTTCTGATTTTTCTGCTCCTTTATTCTTTTTTAAATCAAGTTTTAACTTTAAACACATAGAAATTTGCAATATCTTCACAAAAGCACTTAATCCAAATTTCAATAATATTCTTAATCAAACAAATTATTTAGGCGAAAATGCTTTATATCCCGGAAAATATATTTCATTTAATTATCTGAAAATTAAGTCGTTACAAAATTTCAACTTTAACATTATTCAAGCTACTGTTCTTTCTCAGGAGTTAAGTGTTTTAAAAAATTTGATTTACAATTTTACTCCCGCCATAAACTTTTTATTCTCAGGAATTTATTCCTCAAAATTAAATTTTCTTGGAGGAATAAATATTTCCCGTTTTGACAACAAAATAGGGATATTTTATTCTCAATTATTTTTCGACAGAATAATTGACAACCCTGAATTTGCTTTTCAAATAGGTTATAAAAACTTCAGTTTTTTAAAATCCAATTTATTCATTCTTTTAGAATATAATTATGCTTCGAAAGCAATGTATCTTAATCCCGACAATTTAAGTTTGCACTACGGTCATTATAATATGCCTCTTGCTCATCCCGCAGGTAGAAATATTAGTGAACTCGTTATAATAGCAAATTATGATTTACAAAGTATTGAGATTCTTGCAAAATCAAACTTTTATTTTAATAAACAAAATTTTAATATACTGAATCCAAATTTCAATTATGGAGCACAATCATTGAAACAGTGTTTTGATTTTCAGTTAATTTACAATTTGAATAAACGAAATAGATCTCAAATTTTTGCAAGTGTAATTTTTAAAAATTATGACTCTATTTCCACAGCAAACATTTTTTTGAACTTTGGTTTTAGAAATGCAATAAGAAATAATTATTACGATTTTTAATGAAACGAATTTATTTTATAATATTATTTTTTTCGATTTGTTTAAATCTTCTGCCTCAACAGATTCCTGTTAGATTTTTAAGAAATTATCAAAAAATCCACCGCGAAAGTTTAAATCTTGATTTATCTAAAGACTCGATTATATTTGTATCAGTATTACCAATTTATTACAGTGATTTGAATCAAATTACAAATTTAAAAACACTACATGCACCCGGTTTTAGAGTTTTCAAAAACAAAAATGCAAAATACAATTTAAACATTAATCCTACGATTGATTTATTTTCAAAATATCATAGTGTAGAACCCTTTGCATTTGCTACGACAATAGGATTAGCTTTTGATTTTTCAGTCTCAGAAAAAATTGGAATCAGCTCATTTTCATACTATTATAAAACTGAATACCCTTTTCAAACCCCAGTTTTATTTCCAAATTTCTCGCCTCCGATATATTTCTCTGACGACAGCATTTACAAAAAGATTCCAATAATAAATGATTTTCATATTGTATATTCTCCTTTTGATTTTTTAAAAATAGACCTTGCCAACTCACGAAATTTTATTGGAAATGGATATAGAAGTCTTTTATTATCCGATATTGCAAAACCGTATCCAAACTTAAAGATAGAAGCAAAATTCCTTAATTTTCACTATAACATTATCTGGGCTCGATTAACTTCTGAATACTGGCTGCCTTCCTCTCCCCATGAAACTCAAAACAAATATGCTGTTTTTCAATACCTCGAATGGCGAATTCATAAACGTTTTACTGTAGGACTGTTCGAATCTGTAATCTTAGCACGAAAAGATTTCTTTAATTTAGAATATTTGCAACCATTGATTTTTCTCAGACCGGTTGAATTTAATCTCGGCTCCGAAGACAATGCTTTGTTGGGACTCAACGGACGAATAATTCCTTTGAACAAAAATATGATTTATTTTCAAATTCTAATTGATGATTTAATTGTAACTCAACTTATTAATGACATAAAACATCGCATCAATCCTGAATATTCTGGACATTACGGCTGGTTTGCAAATAAATGGGCAATTCAATTAGGAACTAAACAATACGATATCTTTAGTCTTAAAAATACTGATTTTTTTATTGAATATAATATCGTAAGACCTTACACTTATTCTCATTCAAATGTACAAAAAAATTATTCTCATATCTCTATGCCGCTTGCCCATCCTTTTGGTGCTAATTTTTCGGAATTTATTACAGGGATTTCTTATAATGGCGAAAGATTTTTTACCGACATTAAATACATTCATGCCATTGCCGGAGCCGACACCTTGTTTTCTCACTTTGGGAATAATATCTTTCTGCCAACAATGGACGGACCAAACAATTACGGCTACATCGTAAATTCCTATGGAAATCTAATTCATCAAGGTATTAGAACAGTTCTGCATTCTGCTTATATCGAATTGGGCTATCATCCTTTTAAAACTAATAATCATTCCATTTCTTTAATTTTCTCCTACAATCATTATTTACCGGAAAATTACAATCAATTGAAATCCTTCTATTTATTGATTGGCATTCGCAGTAATTTCATAAAATTTAATATCCCTTAAGTTCCATGAATTTTGAACAGTCTGAATTTTTATACTTTAATTTACAAACCTGTATCAAATCAGAAAATTTTTCAATTCATGATGTTGAATTTAGTATTTATTAGCAACACATATTAAAAATTTTTAATCCTTTATCAAATAAAATAACCCTAACATTTATTTACTAAAAAATTTTTTTGTATTTTCGGCATAACAAAAGCTTGACGCCATGCTAAACAAAAATGACATTGATTTTTTAGCTCAGTTTGGAATAACAGCAGAAAATGTTCAAGAACAAATCGAACTTTTAAAGAAAAATGACAGTTTTGTTGAAGTCCTATCTCCAGCTGTTGAAGGAGATGGCATTCAAACTGTTTCGGAAACCAAACTTGAAGAATATTGTAAACTTTTTGACCAAAAACATTCCAATTTCAGCATTTGTAAGTTTGTACCTGCTTCAGGGGCAGCAACAAGAATGTTTAAACGACTTATTAGCTACGAAAAGTCCGGCAGCGAAAAAGATTTTACCGATGGAGGCTTTTATTCCGTTCAAAATACTATTGAAAATTTGATAAAATTTGCTTTCAACGAAACTTTAAACCAATATCTCACAAAAGATTGTAACACAAAAGAAATTGCAGAAAAAATCCTCTATTCCGGATTGGGTTACGCAGGAATTCCAAAAGGACTTATTGAATTTCACAAATATCCCGACCACACACGTACCGCTTTTGCAGAACACCTTTACGAATCTCTTTACCTTCTTAACAATAAAGAAATAGACGAAATTCACTTTACCGTTTCTCCTGAATTTGAAAAACAATTTATTGATGAAAAAGAAAAAGTTCTGAAAAGAATAGGGAAAAACCTTAAAATAAAATTTTCTTTCCAACAAAAAAACACTGATACTGTTGCTCTATATCCAGATGATAGCCTTGTTCGTAATGAAGATGGCAATATCCTTCTACGTCCCGGAGGTCATGGTTCATTGTTACAGAATTTAAACACTCTCGATTATGACATAATCTTTATAAAAAATATTGACAATTTAATTCACGCTGATTATCTCGAAGAAGTTGTGAAATATAAAAAACTTCTTGGTGGTATGCTTATTGAAATTCGCAGCAAATTAGAAGAAATATACAAAATTTTAAATAACCCATCACAATCTATAGAAACAAAACACATCGAATATCTTGAAAAAACTTTTGGGGCTGATTTTTCTACATCAACAGATTGCAGGCAAAGCATTCTCGAATACATAAACCGCCCAATACGTGTTTGCGGAATGGTTAAAAATACAGGCGAACCGGGAGGCGGACCTTTCTGGATTAAGACAGGAAATGGCAGAAGTCTTCAAATTATTGAAAAAGCTCAAATTAACGAAAATAATCCCATACAAAAAGAATGCTTGCAAGATGCAACTCACTTTAATCCTGTTGATATTGTTTGCAGCATTAAATCTTTATCCGGAGAAAAATATAACCTCAATAACTTTGTTGATAGAAATGCTTGTTTTATCTCAGAAAAAACTCATAACGGAAAGAACATCAAAGTTTTGGAACATCCAGGATTATGGAATGGAGCAATGTCCGATTGGTTAACCGTTTTTGTTGAAATACCGCTTATTACTTTTAATCCGGTTAAAGAACTTAACGACCTACTAAGAAAGGAGCACCAACCTAAAAATATGCAATGAAAATTAACCCCCGAAAATTAAAAATTTCGCTAAGTCTTAAAATTATTTTAGGAATGGTTTTGGGACTTGGCTTTGGAATTCTTTCGGTAACATCCGGACTGACAAATTTTGTTTCAAATTGGATAGCTCCAATCGGCGAAATTTTTGTCCGTTTATTAAAAATGCTTGCAATACCTATCATTCTAACAAGCATGATTAAAGGAATTTATGATTTAAGAGCTGTTAAAGGACTAAAAAAAATCGCAATTTCTGTTATTTCATTTTATTTTATAACTACATTTATTGCCGTTTCTATCGGAATAATTCTTGCCATAGGGCTTAAACCCGGAAAAGTTTTTCCTCAAGATAAACAACAGCTTTTGATGCAAAAATATTCAGAAAAGTCAATTGAAAATCCAATAGAGAAACAAAAATCGCTTCAGTTTTTAGTTGATATTGTACCTGAAAATGTTTTCAATGCCTCATCAAAAAACTCCTCGATGCTTCAAATAATTTTCTTTTCAGTTCTCACGGGAATTGCAATACTATCGCTAAAAGAAGAAAAAACAAAAGCTGTCAGATTGTTTATTGATGCAGCAAATGAAATTGTTTTAAAACTTGTTGAAATAATTATGAATTTCGCACCAATTGGAGTTTTTGCTTTAATTGCAGGTGTAATTTGCGACATTTCAGGAGAAAACACAGATGGAACAATTGCTTTATTAAAATCGCTTGGATTTTATGCCGGATGCGTAATTTTGGGATTGCTTACAATAATTCTGATTATTTATCCAATCATTTTAAAAATTTTCTCTAAAAGCAACATAAAAGATTTTTTCAAAGGAATTTTACCAGCACAACTTACAGCCTTCAGCACAAGTTCAAGTGCAGCCACTTTGCCCGTAACCAAAAAATGCGTTGACGAAAACCTTAATACTGACCCGCGTATAAGCAGTTTCGTTTTACCAATCGGTGCAACAGTTAATATGGATGGGACAAGCCTTTATCAAGCTGTGGCAGCAGTCTTCATAGCTCAAGTTTTTGGTATGGATTTAGGTATAATGGAATTAATTACGATTATTCTTACGGCTGTACTTGCTTCTATTGGAGCTGCAGCGGTTCCCGGTGCCGGAATGATAATTCTACTTATTGTTTTGAGTTCTGTTAATATCCCGGCAGAAGGACTTGCCCTGATTTTTGCTGTTGACCGCCCCCTCGACATGCTCAGAACTACAGTTAATATTACCGGCGATTCTGTTTGTGCTGTTACAATGAATAGATATTTTAAAAATTCTTTAGAAACATAATTTGTCCTTTAATCAACTCTTCTATAAAATTATAATCTGGATTTTTAATCCCTTCTAAGAAAAATTAAAAAATTTTGTTTTTGTATTTGTAAAATTGTTAATTTTGCAACATACAAACACTTCGGGGTGTGGCGCAGTTGGTAGCGCGCTACGTTCGGGACGTAGAGGACGGAAGTTCGAGTCTTCTCACCCCGACTTTTTTATTCCCCTGAAAATCTATTTATTATTGTAATACCAATGATTATTAGTATTTATAAAAACTAATGAATCTGAATATATACTCTGAGAACTAAATATCCCCAATCCATTTACAACATTAGTATAAACCATTACCGGTTCGGAAAATGGATCTCCATGATTATTATAATACTGCTGTAATGACTTATAATATAAATATAACTCTTTTGGTATTGATTTCAATTGCACATAAACCCTGTTTGTATCGCCCCAAAAGTTGTAATAAGAGCTATAAAATCTTAAAGTATATGTTTTCCCGCTTATTAATTCATCAGAAAATACTAATCCTTTTTCCGACTGAGATTCTATAATTACATCTTCGGTGTTGGGTAATACAAAAATTCTACGCGGAGTTCTCACATATCCTCCATAAGTAATATAAACAATGGTTGTATCCGGACCAACATACAGAGTGTCAATATTTTTTACTGTATCACTGTATTGCATCTCATAATAATGATTTATGAGTGTTAGCATATAATAATTTTTCTCATCTATGGGGTCAGTAAACTTTAAATTAAAATTTAAATTATTGTCCTGATATTGCCCATAAGTTGTGAAAGTATCAATACTGATTATTTGAACAGAATTTAAAACTCTTGTAATGGCATAAGCATCATCATAGTTTGAATGACTGACTGCGACCTTATAGTCAAAACCTTTTTTTGGAGTATAATGTATTTTATAAAAACCATTTCCTATATGGGTCATAGATCCAATCTCTGTTTCATTTTCGTAAAGTTTTACCTGAGCATCACTCAAAAAGCTGATTTGTGCATTATCAAGTATATGCCGGCTTTTCGAAATATGTACTATTACAGCTGAATCACTCGAGATTATCCCGTTCAAAACAATTTTGATTTTTGCATCTTCAATATCAAGATTTATTACCTTTTCGCATGCAATCGAAAATATCATTAATGATGTAATAACTATCACCAAATAAACTTTAATGTTTTTCATAACAAAACTAAATTAAAATTTGAATGAATATCTAACCGAAGGAATAATAGGAAATAAAGAAACCTGCTTAAGCACTCTGTTTCCCATATTATCCCATCCAAAATATAAATAAAAAGGATTTTGACGACTATATGCATTATATAGTCCTACACTCCATGTCCTTTCACCCCATTTTATTTTTTTGTTGAAATTTGCACTTAAATCCAGCCTGTGATATGGAGGCATTCTGTATGAATTTCTTCCCTTATAATATTCAATTTCTTGTCCATAGTAATAAAACGAATCATAATATTGAACGAATTCATCATATTCAACAAGTGGCAAATATCTGGCAATGCCAAGTGTAACTGCATTCCCGGTTCCGTAAACCCAGGTAAGTCCGAAATCAATATTCTCGTTTAATTTATACATTAAAACAACAGCAACATCATGTCGTCTGTCGTATTTATAAGGAAATGGTTCGCCAAAATTAAGATTCTCAAATTTTCTCCACGACCACGAGAGCGTATAGCCAATCCAACCTGTAAGTTGCCCGTAATTCTTTCTTATTAAAACCTCAGCTCCATAACTGTACCCCTCTCCTATCTCTAATTTTGATTCCCAATTCTGAGATAATTGGAAGAAACTTGCTCCTTCTTTGTATTCAATAAGATTATCCATTGTTTTGTAATAACCTTCAATAGATAAATCCCAATCTTTATGAAAATCATAATTAAAGCCCAGAGCAACTTGATGCGAATTTTCCGGCCGAATTGAATCTGTTGAAGGCAACCATAAATCAGTTGGTAATCCGATTGTTGAATTGGTCAATAGATGAATATATTGTTGCATCTGCGAATATGCGGCTTTTATAGAAATTTTATCTGTTATTAAAAATCTTGTTGATATTCTTGGTTGGAATGAATCGTAATATTTATTCTTTAAAATAAACCCCGAATAGTGAACACCTAAATTGGCTTTAATCAGAGCAGAAATATCCCAGGAATCTTCTATGTATGAATAAAACTCGTTGGCATAGATATTTTTATTGCCAAATTCCTGTGTTAAACTTGTAGAACCGTCTGTAATTTTAAAGGCAGAAACTCCCGGTTTAAAAGTATGATATAGATAATTTCCCCCAAATTTTAAAGAATGTTTTGGAACAGGTCTGAAATCAAAGTCAATTATACCTCCGGTATTTTCTATTCCTGAAAAATAGTTAAAAGCATAATTACTCGTCAATTTATTCCCTCTATATTCCAAAAATTCCATACCGGTATCGAAAAGGTAGTTTGAATAAATTAACGTAAGATTGCTGAACAATTTATCATTATAAACATGATTCCATCTCAGGGCAGAAGTAACATTACCCCACGTAAGCTTAAATCTGTTTATTGAAGTATTTGTGGTATCATTATAAACATATTTGTTTTTTGAATTTGTATATGCCTTGTCTCGTCCGGCATAAAAACTCAAAAACACCCTGTCTTTTTCACTTATTTTATGATTTATTTTAGCATTTGCATCCCAGAAAAAATATCCGGCTCGCAAGTTATCGCTTCCGCCGGCAGCTCTGTTAATAGCACTTATTATTGGAGCTGCCAGTATATCAATATAAGTTCGTCGTCCTGAAACAATGAAAGAGGTTTTATCCTTAATAATAGGACCTTCAAAAGTAAACTTAGATGAAACATTACCAATAGACCCTTCACCGGCGAATTTTCTCAAGTTTCCTTCCTTCATCCTGATGTCAATAACAGAAGAAAGTCTGCCTCCGTATCTGGCAGGGAATCCACCTTTTATCAGCCTCACACTTGAAATTGCATCCGGATTAAAAACTGAGAAAAATCCGAACAGATGCGAGGCGTTATACACCGGCACACCATCAAGCAATATAAGGTTTTGGTCAGGACCTCCTCCTCGCACATATAAACCACTTGACCCTTCTGACCCGGATTGAATGCCGGGCATTAACTGTAATGTTTTTAAAACATCTGCTTCTCCCAGTAAAACAGGTAGTGTTTTTATCTGCTGAACCGGCATTTCGATTAAACTCATCTGAGTACTCTTCACCAACTCTTCCGATCTCCTGTCTGTAACAGTAACTTCTGCTATTTGTATTACAGGATCAAGCTCTATGTTTAACTTTAAGTTTGAGTTTAAAAAGAATTTCGTCTGAAATGTGGCATAACCTACAAAAGATATTGTTAATTCCACAGTGTCGGATGGAAGTGTAAGACTAAAAAAACCGTATTCGTTTGAGGTTGTTCCCAGCTTTGTTCTCGTGTCGTAAATATTTGCCCAAAACAACTTTTCTCCAGATCGTTTATCCTGAACAAATCCACTTATTGTATATCGCTGAGCATAAGATTTTTCTAAACTCAGAAAAAAGAACAACAACAAAAATATTATTAGAAATTTTGATTTTTCCATTTGTAAAAACTTTTAATTTTTAATAACCTATTCTAATTACATTTTACATTTATTTTTCACGTCGCTTCTTGAAATAATTCTGCAATCCATTGCGGACATCGTACGGCTTTCATTTTTTCTGTACTTACAAATCCCAGCTTTACTGTTGCTCTGTTTACAACATTTCCTCCGGAATCTACCATTTCCTGTAAAAAAACCAGTTTTGCTGCGGGAATTTCTTTTACTGTAGAAACAACTTTCACCTCTTCGTCGAATCTCACAAAACGTATATACTCAACATTTACATTTATAGCAGGACAAACTATTCCCTTTTTTTCCATTTCCCCGAACGAAAAACCTAATTTCCGCATAAAATCACCTCTGGCAGCTTCGTAAATCCTGAGGTAATTTGCGTAATAAACAACGCCCATAGCATCAGTGTCGGCATAGAGTATGCGATAATTTAATTCATGTGTTATCATTTTGCAATTCTTTAAGTTTTAAATATATCCTGCGACAAACCCAGGCATCAGTAGCTGCATATCTTATTTGTTTTTCTGTCAATATAGCAGCCTCCCAATTACTGAGTTGCTGTGATTTTGAAATTCTAACGCCTAAAACAATGGCAGCTATTTTTTGTAAACTCATATCTTCGATACCAAATTTTTTTACATAATCTTGTAACTCTAAAAATCCTCTCGCCTCAAAAGTTTTAAGCTTTTGCAATGCACGTAAATCATCTTTTGTACTTACTCCAATTTTCAGATTTTCTTCGGAACTAAAACAAGATATAATTTCTTTAGGCAATTTAATTTTGTTTAATCTAAATAAGTATGTTGCTTCTGCCGTTGATAATTGTAATAAAGAAACCTGATAATCATTTGATTTTCCTCTTTTAAAACAAGGCTTTGTTTCTGTATCAAATCCTAAGTATTTTTCGGAAAGAATATCCTCAATATATTTTGTTATGTTTTTTGTAGTATCAATAACTACTACATCGCCTTTAAATTCAAATAAAGGCAAACTGTATAATTCTTCGTTCGATATTTTTGGAGCAAATTCCAATTTAAAGTATTATTCGTTTGACATATATTTTATTCTGTGAAGATGCTGAAGCAAGATCAATAACCTTATACCCCAATAGGTTTCAAAATTTTGTTTACAATAATACAGAGCAGACAAAATCAGTTCATCATTTGCAGTTTGATATGCTGCAATATAATCACCCATGTCCTGATAGAGATCGGCAAATAATTCGCTCAGAAAAACATTGTAAAAGTCAACACTATTCATCAATGAAGCATCCTGAACTTGAACATACTCATCGTGTTCTCCAAGTTTTGCCGCCGTTACCTGCTGAATATAAGACCAATCCGCTTCGGTAACGAATTTTTCGTAATAATCCTCTTCGTAATCTGTTACCTGAGGAATTAAACTTCCTTTTAAATATAATAAAGGTAAAATTTTTATGCTTGTATCAATAAATCTATCGGAACAAAATTCTTTTGCGGCCTCCAGAAATGCAACAAATTCCTTGGCAACTGTAGTAAATTCCACAGTTTCTTTTGAAAATACCAGGTTGTAATCTTTCATTTTTTTTCTTGATTGTTTACTAAAATCCAAAAATAAATAGTATTTATAGTTTCCATCCCAGGATATGAAATTTCAAAAAATGGTGCTACTGCAATCACTCTTTTGTGAAAACCACCATCTCCTAAAAACCATTCTTCGAGAAATCTTAACTTTTTAATATTTCTATAGTCAAGTTTAATTTCTTTATCAATGATGTTACCTTTTTTTGTTGTAGTATCTAAAACTTGAAACTTATATGTAAGAACACTGTCCATAAATTTTTGCACATATTCCGGCTGCACTTGTTTAAAACTTTCATAATCGCCTGTAAGTTCGAAATAGTAAATCGGCAACCTTCCGTTTCTGGCATCATTTAAAAGTGTGGCAACAAAAGTATTGCATTCGGTTTCGGGAATATTTTCCCAAAACCAGTCAGGATTTTCACGAGACCTGTCCTGCAGCAAATCATTACAAATAGTAACATCATACATTATTTTGTTTGTAATAATTTGTTTTTCTCCGTAATAATCAAACTTACCTGTCTTTACAAATTCATTTTGAGTGGGATCCGTTTTTTTATTCTTGTTTTTACACGATATAAAAGTAAAAAATATAAAAGTAGTTAATGTGCAAAGAATAATTATTTTTCTCATAAAATTAATATTTTATGCCACAAAAATAATAAAAAATGTTATCTTTGTTAATAAGTAAAATTAAAGTTGAACACACAAAATTTTATTTAGCTTTTAATTTATTAGGTAAAAACATTTCTTACCTAATCCTTTTGTAAATAATAATTCCACTACCCAAAAGTCCTACTGACATTGTTATATGAGAAACTGCATAAATTAAAATTCTGAATGTTTTACTTCCAAAAAACAAAGCAGAATCAATTATTGTTAAATCTGGGTTATCAGAGTATTGTATTACATAAGCTAATCCTTTATATAACATTAAAATTAAAGCCAACAATAAACCAAGATGTGTTAATCCAAAATACATTGACATCTTTTTTTCAGGAAAATCTTCGCTAATATTGTTTTTAATTAAATAAATTATTATGGCAAAAATTAGAGGTATTATTGTAAAAAATATTAACGCATGACCATGTCCAAGCTCTAAAAAAGCATTTATAACATTAAAATCAAAAAAACTGATTTTGTGTTGTAAACCACGCGAAACTTCTCTTACTGCTAATCCAATAAATAAACTTAAGAAAATCCCTGTAATGGCAGTTTTTACATTAGTGATAATAAATTTTTGTACTTTGTTTTCCATAACTAAAATTTTTAAGAGTATCAAAACCAAAAATATAAAATTTATAATTCGCTTATTAAAAAAAAATATCATCAATATACCAGCTGCAAACCAACACTTTTTCATCAGGTAATTCTGCTTTGAGATTGTGATTTTTTAAAGCTTCAACAATTTGATTATAGATATTAATGTCCGCAACTTGAATTATAATCACAGAACTATATCCCGGCCATACGAAATTATTGAGCCTTGGCACCCCAACTTTGTTTACGGATAATACCTGTTCTATGATTTGAAACGAATCGGCACCGTTTGAATTTATTATTTTAATAACTTCATTCAACATGCTCACATTACAAGCAATATAGACTATCTTCATTTTTACAACTTTATATTTTATCAAAATTATTTTTCTTTCTGTTTAATATTGCATACATGCAAGGGACGATAATTAAAGTAATTACAAGAGATACTATTAATCCACCAATCATTGTAATTGCAAGCGGAATCCATAATTCAGAACCAATACCACGGCTAAATAGCATAGGAATCATCGCCAAAATTGTTGTAAACGAGGTAATTAATACAGGTCTTAATCGAGATCGCCCGGCTTCTATAACAGCGATAAATAAATCATTTCCTCTTGCTATCAATAAATTAGTATAATCCACAAGCACAATACCATTGTTTACCACTATGCCAAGCAACATAATAAGCCCCACAAATGTTACGATATTAAGATTTATACCGGTAATAAAAAAGGCTGCCACTACTCCGGTTATCATAAAAGGAATAGAGAAAATAATTATGAATGGATCCTTGAAGGATTCAAATTGAGCAGCCATAATCATATAAACTAACATAAAACAAACCACAAAAATATATCTCAACTTAGCAAAAGATTCCTCCTGCTCACCAACCTTTCCTGCTAAACTTAAATGAATTGCCGGATCGCTATCGTAGTTTTTAATAATTTCTCTTGCTAATTTTGCTCCTTCGCTTAGACTAATATTGTCTAGTTCAGCTCCAACCTTAACAAATCGGGACTGCCCTTCGTGCTTAATTTCGAGTGGTCCGGAACCTTCAAAAATCCTTGCGACAGACGAAAGCTTCACCGGCTGTCCAAGAATATTTGTAATAACTATATTATTGAGATCGTTAATATTACTTCGGAAACTTTTATCATAGATTATTCTTATATTATAAGCCTCATTGTTTTCGGTAAACTTCCCGGCGTTTGATCCATACAAACTCTGACGAACCTGCAAACCAATTAAAGCAGTATTCAATCCCATACCAGACGCTCTTTCATTATCTATAATTATCTGATATTCAGATTTACCACGGTCTATGGAATTTTCTACGTTTTTAAATCCTGCGGTATTTTGCATTATTTGTTGAATGTCCAGAGCAGCTTTATTAATTTTATCGAAATCTTTTCCGGAGATTTTAATCTCTATAGGTTTTTCTGCTCCGAGCAACATTTTTTGGAGCAACGAACCTGCATTTATTTTAAAGTTTTCAATTTCAGGAATTTCTTTCAATCTTTTTTCTATTCGCCCTGCAATTTCAGCAGCACTTCTTGTTCGATCCTGAGGTAAGCACAAACGAGCTGATATTGTTGCCTTATTTTTACCTTCCTCAAAACCTATACTCGATAATAAACTCGTCTCTGTTTGCCCGATAACAGTATATTGAGAAACCATTTCGGGAATTTCTTCATAATAAATTTGTTCAACAATTTTTGCCACTCGCTCCGTTTCGTGAACATCTGAGCCGACTTCTACTTCGATAGTTGTAATTAAATCTCCGGCATCAAGGTCGGGAATATAATCCGAGCCAATAGAACTGCCGGCATAAAGTGAAAAAAGAAAAATCAAAATACACAAAACTACAACACTATATTTATGATTTACAAAAAATTTCAACGATTTTGCGTATAGGTTTTCAAATTTCACAAATAGATTCTCACTAAGCTCAAAAAGATAATTTGTTTTTGAATTTCGCTTATTTTTTGGTTTTAAAAGTATGGACGAAAGCATTGGAGTTAATGTTAAAGCCGTAATAAGCGATGCTGCCATAGTTACAGTAACTAATATGGCAAGTTGTCGGAACAGTATGCCCACAAAACCTCCCATAAAAATCAAAGGAACAAAAACTGAAATAGTTGTTAGAGTAGATGCCGTTATTGCTTTTCCCATCTCTCCAGTCGCAAAAATTGAAGCCTCTTTTGGTTTTGCTCCCCTGTCAATATAACTATTAATGTTTTCCAGAACAACAACAGCATTGTCAACCACCATTCCGATAGCAACAATCAACGACATTAAAGAAAAAATATTGATCGTAAATCCGGCAATTTTCATAGTAATATATGCCGTCATCGTCGAAAACGGAATTGTCAGAATTACAATGAAACTATTTCTCCAATCCCTTAAGAAAATAAAAACCACAAGCACTACAAAAAGAGCTGCATAATAAATTGTTTCTTGAAGACTTTTGCTTACTTCAACAGTAATTTGAGAAGTATCAAAAACTACATTTGTCTTTATGTCAGGAGGAAGATCATTTTTTATTTCTTCCATTTTATTTACTACATTGCTGTAAACTTCGTGATTATTTGCCCCTGTTTGTTTCTGAACGAACAAAGCTACAGCTTTATTTTTTTCGGAATAAGCAATTTCATCCTTATCTTTATAGGTATCTAAAACACTTGCTACATCTTCAATTCTAATAATACGATTATTAAAATTTGCTATAGGAATTTTATTTATCTCTTCAATAGAATTTACTTTTCCCGGAATCCTAACTGCAAAATCGTATTTGCCGAATTTTATGTTCCCGCCTGGGATATTTAAATTGTAGGACTGAAGAATAGTTGTAATTGCAGAAATGCTAACATTATAAGCACTTAGTTTTTGAGGATCAACAAGGATGTTTACTTCGCGTGAAGGTTGAGCTATAATAAATGCTGTCCCAACTCCTTCAACCTTTTTAAGAGGTTCAACAATTCTGTCGTAAATAATTCTTTCTAATCCATTATAACTTTCTTCAGCCTGAATTGTAAAAACAACAACAGGAATCATCGAAGAATTTATCTTCATCAGGTAAGGATTCATTGCGTCTGCCGGCAAGTCTTTTTTTACTAATTCCATCAGGTCTCTTGCACTGTTGGCAGCATCGGAGATATTTGTTCCCCAATCATATATCAACGAAATAATAGAAACGTTTTCTCTCGATACAGAATTTATTTTTTTGAGATTTTCTGCTCCTGCAAGAACTTTCTCCAGAGGATCAGTGACTTGTGTTTCAACATCTTCTGCCGAAGCCCCCGGATAAATTGTAATTACTGTTATTGCCGGCAATTCAATTGATGGAAGCAAATCTTTTGGCAAACTCACCCACGAAGATATCCCAAAAAACAATATTGCAACAAACACCATAGCTGTTGCAACAGGATTATTTACCGCAGTTTTGGTTATTTTCATTTTATTTCACTATTTTAACCTTAGACCCATCAATCAGCTTGTTCTTACCTTCAAGAGCAACAGTATCTCCTGCACTAATTCCTTCCACAATTACGTACTCTCCCTCAGATTTAATTTTATTTATTCTCACTTTTCTTGCAATTCCGTCTTTAATCACAAACACAAAATCTTCGGGAGTTCCGGGCTGACGATAAATTGCCCCTGCTTTTATATAAATCCCCTCATCAGTGCCATAATCAATGTAGGTCTTCCCATACATCCCAGGTAAAATTTTATTCCCATTATTGGGAATACTTATTTCTACCGTTGCAGTTCGGGTTGTTGTAGATAGATACGGACTGATATTAGTTATTGTCCCTGTTATGTCTTTTAAACCGGCAGCTTCACATTCTACTTTCAGATTTTGATTTAACTTCAACTTCGAAATATCGTTTTCAGAAACATTTATTTCAAAATTTAATGGATTTAATTGCATTAACCTTACTATTCCGCTTGTATTGCTATATCCGGGTTCAAGACTTAGCGTAAAGAAATAATTTTCTCCTTCCTCAACAAGATAATCTGCTACAATACCATCAAAAGGAGCAATAACCGAAGTATTTTTTTTTATCATCTCAGTTTTTGCCAAAGATGCTTCAAATTTTGCTTTTATATGGTCAAATTCCATATCGCTGATACTGCCTTTTTCTTTTAAGCGTGATACTCGTTCGAAATCTTTTTTTAATGTCTCATATTCAATAATAGCTTGAGTTAAAAGTTCTGATGAAAGCTCTGCTATAACTGTTCCTGCTTTAACAAAACTGCCTTTCTTAAAATAAATTTTTTCTACTTTTCCGGGCATTGAAGTTCCTAAATTTGCTTCTTTTCCAGCAAAAAATGTCCCTGAATATTCTAATGTTTTATGGTATTGCTTTCTTTCTGCTATTCCAATTTTTACAGACAATTCTCCATTTCCGCTATCGGAAGAATTATTGCTTTTTTTACCATTACATGATAAAACCAAAAAAGTTATTGATATTATGGTAAAGAACTTTCTCATATCTTAGAATTTTAATTCTCCTGTTTTTTTAAGATATTCTAATTCACAAAGTTTTAGTTTTGTTTTTGCCTCAACGTATTCTGTTTGTGCTTTTACATAATTTGTTTCTGCTTCGAGTAATTTCGATACAGAAATAATTCCTTCAACATAGTTATCCTGAGCCACTCTAAGTATTTCGGCTGCCAATTCCATTGATTTTTTTGACAAATTAAGATTTTTGATCGCTTCAGTATAATTATTCCATGCGAGGTTCATATCCAGAATTATCAAAGAAACGGCTTCTTCACGTTTCAAACGGGCTATTTCAACAATTTCATTTGATGCTCGCATTGTATAAACTCTGTCGCCCCAGTGTGTAATAGGTATTTGAATGTTAATTCCTGCTGTCCAATCCGAACCGAAGGATTTATCAAAACCTTTATATGGATTCGGGTTCATAAATAAATAATTTGCCATTAGATTAACATTAGGCAAAAACCTAGATTTAAAAATATTTTGTTGTGCCAGTGAAATATTTGTGGTCTCGTCAAAGATCTTTATTTCGTTACGATTATAAACAAGCGTTTTTTCAACTGCTGAAGGTGGCGGATAAACATTTATTTTTTCTGCATCATCACTAAGATAAACGATAGTGTGAGGATCTAATCCCATTATTTGATTAAGTGCCATACAGCTTATTCTTAGTCCATTCTCTAATTTTGTTTTATTTAACTCCAATTCGGTTAATTTCATTTCTACTTGTAATAATTCCAATTTTGTAACTATTCCTTCTTCGTAGAAATTATTTACGTCGTAATAAAGCCTGTTAAGAAATTCTTGAGCAGTTTTTGTAAGTTTTAATTTTTCCTGTAAATCAATAATCCTCCAGTAAGCCTCTTCTACTTTATAAATCAATTCTTTTTTTTCTGTGTCAAGTTGAATTTCGGCAATATTTCTCGTTGATTCCGCTATCTTATAAGTATTTCTAATCTTACCGCCAAGATACAAAGGCTGTATAAAGTTTGGTCCAAACAAAAAATTATGATGCGTTCCAAACTTAAGTTGATCGGCAGGAAGGTAAGAATAAAAGAAAAATAAAGGATTTCCTTGAGGATCACGAATCACCTCACCTGTGGCCGGATTTATTACAATACCGTTTAGCAACGGATTTTGAAGTATATCGGGACGTAAATCCATTGTTTCCTGATCAATTGACCAAAATGGAACTACCGGTAAAAAAACATTTCCGTTTAAAACCTGAAATGGCTTGTTTGTGAGTTGGTATTGTCCTCCTAAACTTATCTGTCCGAAATAATTTGTTTTTGCAGATTTACGAATATTCTCGGTAATAGTTACCTGTGATTCTGATATTTTTATTCCGTAATTATTTTCAAAAGCTATTTCCTTACACCTGTCGAGGCTTAAATATAAAGTATCGCTTTTATCGCTTTGCGAAAAAGCATTAACATAAATAATAGAAAACCATAATAAAATTAATATGTATCGCTTTTTTAAATTCATTTGTTTTTTATTCCATTAAAGAAAACATTGAGCAAAGAATTAATTTTTTGTGTAAAAACATCAGTTTCGTAATTTAATAACAAAGGCAACTCCACAGCTTTTAAAGTCATGTGAATCGTTTCGGTTATTTCCTCCGGCTTTTCTACGGAAAAAAGTCCGGTGCTGACTCCTTCCTGAATAATTTCTTGAATTTTTTCTTTTTCTAAAACATCATATTTTATTCTTATCTGACGAATAAAATCAAGATTATCCAGAAAATCATTCCTCAATGCGTTGTATAAATTTCCCAATTCTTTTATCCCACTAAATCTAGTTAAAACATAAGTTCTTAACTTATCTTCGGCATTGTGGCAATTCTCCAATGCCTGAATAATTCTATCTTTTAGAATCTCAGCTTCATATTCCACAACAGCCTGAAAAATTTCTTCTTTGCTTGTAAAATAATAATACAATGAACTTTTCCCCTTGCGTGCTTCTTCGGCAATTTCGTTCATTGTTGTTTTTTCAAAACCAAACTTTATAAATAACTGTCGGGCTGCTGAGATTAAATTCTGTTTTATTAAATCATGTTTTTTCATGTTATTCGACTTTTTTAGTCTAAAAGTCCAAAATTAAACAAAATTTTAATCTGCAATGAAAAAGATACAGATTTTAATAAAATTTTAATAATTATTGAATTTAGCATACGGTCAGAACAATAAAAAAAGGACTAAGTCAAATTAAACTTAATCCTAGTTTTTGTAGTCCAGTCAGGAATCGAACCTGAGACCTACTGCTTAGAAGGCAGTTGCTCTATCCAACTGAGCTACTGGACCAACCAAATCGGCTGCAAAAATACATTTTTTTTAAAAAACAAAAAAATATTTTTGTTTTTTACATTAAAAATATCTCAAGCCACAATATATTTAAAAACAAGCAATTATATTAGTCCTAAATCCAATAATGCAGATTCCGAAAGCATATCTTTTGACCATGGTGGATCAAAAACAAGATTTATGCTAACTCCCCTCACACCGTCAATAGCTTTTACCACAGTCCTTACCTCCTCAATAAGGTCGTCAACCATAGGACAATTTGGAGCAGTAAGTGTCATATCAATATCCACATCTCCATTATCGGCAAGTTCGATTTTGTAAATAAGTCCTAAATCATAGATGTTGACAGGAATTTCGGGATCGTAAACATTTTTTAGACCCTCTACTATTTTTTGTTCAATTTCCGGTTTATTGATCATATTCATTTTCCCATTGATTTGTAAGCCATTGCATAATATTTCAATTGTTTAATCATTGCCAGCAATCCATTGGCTCTGGTTGGAGACAGATGTTGTTGCAAGCCGATTTTTTCAATAAAAAACAGATCGGCGTCAATTATTTCCTGAGGCGTTCTTCCGGATAATACTCTAATTAAAAGGGATGCTATTCCTTTGGTAATTATTGCATCAGAGTCTGCATAAAAATATATTTTGTCGTCCTTATATTCTGCATGAAACCATACTTTCGACTGGCATCCTTCAATTAAATTTTCATCTTTTCGATGCTCTTCTGGAAATGTATCAAGATTATTGCCCAACTCAATCAAATAAGCATATTTATCCATCCAATCCTCGAAAGAGCTAAACTCTTCGATGATATTTTCCTGTACTGCATTTATATCCATATTAAATCAACATTTTTATAAATAAAAAACAACTGCAAAATAATTTTGTTCTGCAGTTGTTAATTTTTAATTTACTCAACTATAAAAGGTTATCTAATTTTGAAGTCAAATTAATTTTTGGTACAGCACCAACCACTTTATCAACAACCTGACCGTTTTTAATAAATAAAACTGTCGGAATATTTCTTATTCCGAAACGAACAGCAATTTCATTGTTATTATCAACATCAACCTTGCCAATAACAGCCCTTCCTTCATATTCCTTGGCCATTTCTTCAATTATAGGAGCTATCATACGACATGGTCCACACCATACAGCCCAAAAATCTAAAACAACCGGTTTATCGCTTTTCATTACCAGTTCTTCAAAATTAGTAGTGTTAATTTCAAGTGCCATAACTTCAAATTTTTAAGTTTATATTTTTTTGTAAAATTAATATTTTTTTTAACTCAAACTAAACCGATTTATGTTTTTATTGTTCTGTAAAAAGTATATTAGTTCGTCATTCAAAGAAATATTTTTTTTGCGTGCCACAAGTTTTAATGGTTTATCTCCATTATTACAAATACTTAATAATAATTGTATTTTTCCTTTTTCAACTTTATTCATAATCAAATCAATCATTTCGTCAACAAATATATTATCAATATTATTTACATCGAGATACAAAGTCAGATTTTTAAAACATTCATCCTTAACATCTGAAAGCAGTTTCACAGACTCAATACCTACAAACATCCTTGAACTGTTTTTAGATTCTCTGATATTTAAAGTCATCATTATCGAATATCCTTTAGTAAAGAAATTTTTATTTTCAGCATAATCCTTACCAAAAAAAGTAAAAGAATATGTTCCTGAATAATCTAAAAGCTTAACTGTCCCATAAGGTTTTCCTTCTTTTGAAAACTTCTCTGATGATTCCAGAACAAAGCCAATGACATTAATTTTCCCCGGTTTTTTAAGTATATCCTCAACTTCATCCAGCTTTTTATGATGTATAAAATCCAAATAAAACTTATATTTATCAAGCGGATGACTCGAAACATACATGCCAATAAATTCTTTTTCAGCATCTAAAAATTCAATTGGGTTGAAATCTCCCGGTGGTGGAATTTTAGGATAATTTATTGTATCACTAATGTCCATATTGCCAAAAAGGGTATTAACAGATGATTTTGATTGTTGAATATTATTCCCGAACTTTATCAAGCTTTCAATAAAAGTTTCATTTTGATCTGAAGGCATGAAATATTGAGGTCTCTGAATATCTTTGAAACTATCGAATGCCCCGGAATATGCCAGAGCTTCCATAGCTTTTTTATTAACAGCATTCAAATTTACCCTCGACACAAAGTCGAATATATCAGTATAATTTCCATTTTTATTTCTTTCTTCAATAATGTTTTCAATTGCATTTGAACCAAGATTTTTTATTCCGCCCAAACCAAATCGAATATTTCCGCTTTTAGTAACCGAAAACCTTTTGATACTTTCATTAATATCCGGACTAAGCACCTTGATTTTCATGCGACGACATTCTTCCATTAACTCGGAAATTTTTTCTATTTCTTTGGCTCTCGACATTGCTGCAGCCATAAATTCTGCAGGAAAATGAGCTTTAAGGTACGCTGTTTGATAAGCCAATACAGCATAGCACACAGAATGGGACTTATTAAAAGCATAATTCGCAAAAGCAATCCAGTCCTTCCAAATTTTTTCAACAAGCACGTCAGGATCGTTATTTACTTGTTTGCAACCTTCAATAAATTCAGGATTGTTTTTACAACCTTCTTTAAACTTAGCTTCGAGTTTTTCCATGGTTTTCATATCTTTCTTGCCCATGGCCTTACGTAGAGTATCGGATTCACCTCTGGTAAAATTTGCCAGAGATCTCGACAAAAGCATAACTTGTTCCTGATAAATTGTAATCCCATAAGTCTCCTTAAGATACTTCTCCATTAGAGGATGATCGTAAACAACTTTTTCTTTTCCTTTTTTTCGTGCTACATAATTGGGAATATAATCCATTGGTCCCGGACGATACAGGGCTACCATTGCAATTAGATCATTTATGTTTGAAGGTTCCAAATCCCTTAAACTACTCTTCATTCCATCGGATTCAAACTGGAAAATTGAAGTTGTTTCACCTGATTTGAATATTTTGTATGTTTCCTGATCATCGTAATCTATGCTATCAATATCAAAATCTATTCCCTTGCTTAGTTTTATATTTTCGATGCAATCTTTTATTACCGATAAGGTTTTTAAACCCAAAAAGTCCATTTTCAGCAACCCGATGGCCTCAACAAAACTGCCTTCGTATTGTGTTGTTGCGAGATCTCCATCTTTTGTTCGCATTAAAGGGATATTATTTACAAGAGATTCTCTCCCGATTAACATTCCGCAAGCATGTACACCTGTTTGACGAACCGAACCCTCAAGTACACAAGCAATTGCCAGAGCCTTTTTTAATTTTTTATCGTTTTTCTGGTCGGCAAGTTGCATGGTTTCGGCTATAACTTTCCTCGTTTCGAGAATATCTAATAGCTTAGCACTTTTTTCATCATCTTCTTTTCTGGCTGCTTTTATTTCTTCATCGAGTTTCGCAAAATATTTTTCATAACTACCAATACTTTCAACCTCTTTTTCGATTATTGCATAAGCATTTGATAAAGATGCTTTATCATCAAGTTTTTTCGTGAGTTCATTAGAAAAGTTCAGGTCTATCCCCATGATTCTGAAAACATCTTTAATTGCTCCTTTGGCTTTCATTGTTCCTATGGTACAGATATGAGCAACTTTATCTTTACCATATTTATTTACAACATATTCAATAACTTTAGCTCTGCCATCATCATCAAAATCAATATCAACATCAGGCATCGAAATGCGGTCGGGATTTAAAAATCTTTCAAAAAGCAAATCAAACTTCAGAGGATCAACATCGGTGATTTTTGTACAATAAGCCACTACAGACCCCGCAGCAGAACCTCGTCCTTTACCCACAAGTACCCCCATTTCGCGTGCTTTTTGAATAAAATCCTGAACAATCAAAAAGTAACCGGGATACCCCATTCTTTTTATGGTGAGCAACTCGTACTCTATACGTTCCTTTACATCATCGGAATAATTTTCTCCGTATCTTTCAATAGCTCCTTTTTCAGTTAAAAATCTTAAATAGTCGGCTTCTAATTTTATTCGTAAAACTGCACCATAACCTCCAAGTATTTTGTATTTTTCTTCTGTGAATTCATTTTTAAGATCCTCTTCAGTGAATTTACTTCTCCATTCTTCTATAGTTCCGAAACTTTCCGGAATAGGGAATTCCGGCATTAATGGATTTCTGTTAATATCATAAATCTCAACTTTATCTGCAATTTCATTGGTATTCTCCAGAACTTCCGGATGATCAGGAAAAAGTTCCAGCATTTCATCATAACTTTTAAGCCATTCCTGTTTTGTATAACGAAGACGATTTGGATCGTTAATATCAGCATTTGTTGTTAAACAAATCAAAACATCATGAGCTTCAGCATCTTCTTCATTAATAAAATGCGAGTCGTTTGTTGCAATTACTTTAACTCCAAGTTCTGCAGAAAGTTCGAAAATCTTTTTATTAACAAGCTCCTGAACATCTGATACTTCTCTTTTTTGAACAGGATCATTACAAGGATGATGCATAACTTCAAGATAGAAGTCATCTCCAAAATTTTCTTTAAACCACAAAATTGTTTCTTTTGCAGCATCAATCTGACCGGAAGCAATTAGCTTTGGGATTTCTCCACCCAAACAAGCAGACGAAACAATTATTCCTTCTTTATGTTCTAATAAAAGTTTCTTATCAATTCGAGGTTTGCTGTAAAATCCTTCAAGATTAGCCACACTAATCATTTTTATCAGATTATGATATCCGGTTAAATTTTTGGCAAGCAAAATCAAATGATATCCGGATTTATCAACAGAATCTGATTTTTCAGTAAGACTGTTCTTTGCGACGTAAGTTTCGCAACCAAGTATAGGCTTTATTTTGTTTTTAAGACACTTATCATGAAAATCTTTCAGCCCCATCAAATTACCATGATCAGTAAGAGCCAGAGCATTCATACCAAGCTCCTTAGCTTTGGAAATCAAACCATCAATGCTTGCAGCTCCATCTAAAATGGAGTATTGTGAGTGAACGTGTAAATGTGTGAACTTGCCCATTTTTTTTCAAAAATTTTTGAGCAATAAAATTACTTCATATTAAAATAATTTTGAGGAAATGTTTTAAAAAGTAATTAACAAATTAAATATTAAACCAAAATAAAATAATCGGAATTTGCGTTTAATAAGTAAGCAAGAGAAAATAAAATAAAAAAATTATCAAATTTTTATGGAAAATTTAGGAAAAACATATCAAAAAGTAGAATTATTAAAATTTATTTTTTGAGAGTTAATAAATTTATTATTTTTACAAGCCTAAAAAATACAGAACAATGGAACTAAAGAAATCGCCAAAAGCCGACCTCGAAAGAAGAAAGTTTATTTTTCTGGAAATAGGATTAATACTTTCTTTGGCAATTTGCTACATTGCATTTGAGTGGAAATCCGAAGAACTTTCTGCAAGTTCGTTAGGTGAACTCACATCACAGGACATGTTTGAAGAAGAAATTATTAATACTCAGCAGGAAACTCCTCCTGAACAACCGGAACCTGAACAACCAGAACCTGAGTCTGTTATAGAAGAGTTGATTATTGTTGATGACGATAAAGTTGTTGAAAATTTGAATATAAATTCCGAAGCTGATGAAAAAACAAAGACTAATATCAATATTGTTCAAACAACTTTTAATGTTGAAACAGAAGAAGAAGTCGAACCTATTTCCTTTGCGGTTGTTGAAGAAAAACCAACTTTTCCCGGCGGAGAAGCAGAACTTTTGAAGTTTATTGCTGAAAACACCAAATATCCTGAAATTGCAAAGGAAAACGGAATTCAAGGAAGAGTTTTTGTTCAATTCGTTATTGACAAAAACGGAAACGTTACCAATGTAACAATAGCAAGAGGCGTAGATCCATATCTGGATGCTGAAGCAATCAGGGTTGTAAAAATGCTGCCAAGATGGACTCCAGGTAAGCAAAGAGGGAAACCTGTTCCGGTAACTTTTGTTGTTCCCATTAATTTTAAATTGTATTAAAATTTTCAAAAAATATTTTTATTGACCCTGCCTTTGGTGGGGTCTTTTTGTTACAAAGATTTCAAAAAATATGATCTCAACAGAAATAGATCCCGAAAGAGTAGTATTAGTAGGTGTAGTTAGTGTTGACCAAACAAAAGAGCAAGTTGAAGAGTATTTGAATGAATTAGAATTTTTAGCAAAAACTGCAGGTGTAATACCTGTAAAAAAATTTATTCAAAATTTAGATTTTCCCAATCCACGTACTTATGTAGGAAAAGGCAAACTCGAAGAAATACTCAATTATATTCTGGATAACGAAATTTCATTAGTTATTTTTGATGACGAACTTAGTCCTACTCAACTAAGAAATATAGAAAATTTTATCAAGGTCAGAGTGCTTGACAGGACAAATCTTATTTTAGACATTTTTGCACAGCATGCACGTACTGCATACGCCAAAACACAAGTAGAACTTGCTCAATATCAATACTTATTGCCTCGATTAACAAGAATGTGGACTCACCTCGAAAGACAACGTGGAGGTATTGGACTAAGAGGTCCCGGAGAAACTCAAATAGAAACCGACAGACGAATTATTCTCGATAAAATTTCCAGATTAAAAGATGAGCTTGCTCGTATTGATAAACAAATGGCTCAACAAAGAAAAAACCGCAGCCAATTAATCCGAGTTGCTCTGGTTGGCTATACCAATGTTGGGAAATCAACAATAATGAATTTGCTAAGTAAATCAGAAGTTCTCGCAGAAAACAAATTGTTTGCCACCCTTGATACCACAGTTCGTAAAGTTGTACTAAACAATTTACCGTTTTTACTCAGCGATACGGTAGGTTTTATCAGAAAGTTACCTCATAAACTCATTGAATCCTTTAAATCAACCCTTGACGAGGCTCGTGAATCCGATATTATAGTTCATGTGGTTGATATTTCTCATCCGTCTTTTGAAGAGCAAATTAATGTAGTTAATCAAACTCTTAGAGAAATAGGAGTAAGTGATAAACCAATACTGATGGTATTTAACAAGATAGATTCCTTTAGCTACATCAAAAAGGAAGAAGATGACTTAAGTCCGATGAAGAGAGAAAATTTTTCGTTAGAAGATTGGAAAAATACTTATATGAATAAAATTTCTGCTCCTTGTGTTTTTATCTCGGCAAAAAATCGTAACAATATTGAAGAGTTTAAAGAAATTTTATTCAATATGATAAAAGAAATGCATTTCAAGAGATACCCTTATAGTCAAATTTAGATAATTCGAAAAGTTATTTTATCGAATATGAAATAGCAAAAAAAAGAGGGACGATGTCCCTCAAAATTATTATTTTTTATCGAAATCCGGATTATCTGCCACAGCACTTCCATCATAAGCCCATTTGAGATAGCAAGACCCCCATGCAAAACCTGCTCCAAAAGTTGCTATTATTATATTATCGCCGGGTCTAAGATCATGCTCATATTCCCATAAACAAAGAGGAATTGTTGCAGATGTGGTATTTCCATATTTAGTGATAGTCAACATTACCTGACTTTTATCAATTCCCATTCTTTTTGCAGTAGCTTCAATAATTCTCATATTAGCTTGATGAGGAACAAAATATTTTAAATTATCAAAAGTTAGATTGTGTCGTTCCATCATTCTAACAGAAACATCGGCCATATTAGCTACAGCTGCTTTAAAAACAGGTTGACCTTCCTGATAAATAAAATGCTGTCTGCGTAATATAGTTTCAAAAGTAGCAGGACGGAGCGAACCTCCGGCTACTTGATGCAAATGATGGCGACCACTGCCATCAACATGCATAATTGAATCAATAATTCCGTAACCGTCAATACAAGGTTCGAGCATTACAGCACCTGCACCGTCCCCAAAAATCGGAGATGTATTTCTGTCGTTATAATCAACAATAGAAGACATCTTATCAGCACCAACAACCACAACCTTTTTGTGAGTACCGCTTTCAACAAATTTTGAAGCAGTTATAAGGGCAAACAAGAAGCTGGAACAACCTGCATTCATATCATAACCGAAGGCATTTTTAATGCCAACTTTATCACAAATAATATTGGCGGTTGCCGGAAATTGCATATCAGGAGTAACCACTCCGCAAATAAGCATATCAACTTCTTCGGGTTTGGTTCCTGTTTTACGAAGCAATTGTTTAACAGCTTCCGTAGCCATATCGGAAGTAGCTTTCCCTTCTTCAAGCAATATACGACGTTCTTTTATACCGATTCGTTCCATTATCCACTCATCAGAAGTGTCAACCATACGCGACAATTCTTCGTTAGTTAAAATATAAGGAGGAACGTATCCGCCTACTCCGGTAATGGCAGCTCTAATTTTAGTCATTTTTAAACTCCTTTTTTAATTTATTGATTATTTCTGATTCAACAATTCTATAACTCAGATAAATCATATTTTTTACTGCAAGTGCACTACTCTTTCCATGTCCGACAATTACCGGTTTATTTACCCCAAGAATTGGAGTACCGCCATAATTTTCGTAATTGAAGTTGTTAAAATAGTTATCCGTGATATTTCTTAATTTAATAAGGCTGTAGAATGACTCGGCTAACTTTAATACAACATTTCCGGTAAAGCCATCGGTAATGATAACATCAACTTTATCGGCATTAAAAATATCACCGCCTTCGATATTTCCAATAAAATTAATTTGCGAAGAATTTTCCAGAACATGATAAGTAGTTTTTGCTAAAACATTACCTTTGGAGGATTCTTCTCCTATATTCAGTAATCCAACTTTAGGTTCAGGAATATTCATTACATTTTTAGCAAAAACAGAAGCTAAAATTGCATATTCGAGCAAATTTTCCGGTTTTGGGTCTGCATTAATTCCTACATCTGCCAGCAGATTGTTTTGTCCTTTATCGTTAGGAACAAGAGAAGAAATGCAAGGCCTTTCAATTCCGGGAATGGTTTCAATGACTTTTACTGCTCCTACCAGCATGGATCCGGTATTTCCGGCACTGGCAAAGGAATCAATAAGCCCTTTTTTCAAATAACCAAAGCCCATAACAATAGACGATTCGGTTTTTTCCATAAAAGATTTAACCGGATCGTCATCCATTGAAATAACGTCGTTACAATTAACTATTTCAACAGTTTTTGGAAGCCTTAAATATCCTTTTTGTTTAAAAAGATTTTCTAAAAGATCTTTTTTCCCGAAAAGGACAAGTTTATCGTTTTCTGAAAGGATATCAAGTGAAAGAATTGCCCCCTGAACAGTTACTTCGGGAGCATAATCTCCACCCATTGCATCCAGTCCGATTTTCATAGGACTATACTAATTCTTCCTTACTAATAGCTAATTTGCCGCGATAGTAACCACATTCCGGACAAACATGATGGTATTCAACTGTTGCTCCGCAATTTGAGCATTTTGCCAATGTTGGTAAACTTGCCTTATAATGTGTACGGCGTTTGTGTTTTCTTTGCTTCGAACCTCTTCGTTTTGGATGTGCCATTTTATTTAAATTTAAGGTTAATTAAAATTATTATTATTTTTTATCTCTTGTAACTTTGCCCACCTGATATCAGGATCACTATTTTCTTTTGGTTTTAAATCTTCTAAAATTTTCAGCATTTTTGGATTACATGTTGAATGCCCATGTTCATCATCCTTATGCATTCTTGATAATGGTAATGCAAAATGTGCAAATTCATAAATAAATTGAGAAATGTTAATCTCCTGCTTGCCTCTTTCGAGAGTTACGTAATCGGTATTGGTGTCAAAGTTTGTCTCATCACCGAATTCTACGTAGATCTTATCTTCGAAATCTATTTCTTCCGTAACTTCATCAAGGCATCTATCGCAGGGAATACGAACATCTCCTACTAAATGAATATCTAATTCCAATGAATTTGAATTCTTAATTAATATAACGTCAACGTCAAAATTTCCACCTACAATTTCGCTTTTTTCAAAGTAAGAAAAAAATTCATCTCTTACTTTAAAATCAAAATCATACTCACCGGTATCGAGACCATTAAACGATATAATATATCCGTCAATCAAATTCACCTTAAAAAAATTTCCTGCAAAATTACAAAAACAAATTTATTTATTAAAAATTTTTTATTGAATTAAATTTTTAAACTAAGCTACTTAAAATCAGACAATTTTGTTTTTAAAATGTTTTTTCAAAATTATTCTGAAACAAGTTCCAACATTAATTTCGGAATGTTTAACAAATATTTTTCCGTAATGATACTGTTCTATTATTCGTTTAACAAGGGATAATCCCAGCCCCCAGCCCCTACTTTTGGTTGTATATCCGGGTTTAAATATTTCTTTGAATTTTGACTTTGGAATGCCTTTTCCATTATCTTCAATATCAATAAATATTTCTTTTGGATTTTCGTCGATTTTAATTTTTATAAATCCACTTTGTCCAATGGCATCAGCGGAATTTTTACATAAATTTTCCAGTACCCACTCGAAAAGTTCTCTGTTTAATGGCAAAAGAAGTGGTTTTGAATTGTCGTATTCGGGAATAATTTTAATGCCACTGGGGAATCGCGTTGTCAGATATTTAATTGTTTCTTCAACAACCTGATATAAATTTTGTTCTTCTAATATTGCTTTTGAACCTATTTTAGAAAATCTGGCAGCAATTTTTTCAAGGCGATCAACATCCTTCTGAATTTCTTTTAGTAGGCGGGAATCAACATCTTGAAGTTTAAGGATTTCAAGCGCAGCCATTAGTGATGATATTGGAGTTCCCAGTTGGTGTGCAGTTTCTTTCGACATTCCCAACCATACTTTGTCCTGTTCGGCTTTTCGAGCAATACTAAAAGCAAAATAACTCACTAAAATAAATAAAGAAACAATTCCTAACTGAATAAAAGGATAATACTTTAACTGAGTTAAAAGATATGAATTTGAGTAATAAATTCGATTAAGCTCTATTCCGTCATCGGTACTTATAATAAAAGATTCGTTCCCGTTGTTTTTAAACTCATTCAGTATTTTTTTTCTAAACTCGGGATTTTGCATTTTTACAGAATCAAGATTGCGAAAACTTATAATTTCATCATTATTATCAACTAAAATTACAGGGATTGTCTGGTTATTACGAAGAACTTCAAAATAGAAACTCACGTCTTCGTCGGGTTCGGCATTAATGAGTTTTTGTGTAGCCTCGGCCCATAGCATTATACGTTTGTATTCCTCATTGGATAGATTTTGCATTAAATTGTTAGTGTACCATAGAGACATAGCACCAATCAAAACAGCAAAAACCACCAATAATATTTTCCATCCGTTTTTATATAATTCCATCTTTAAATTTATAGCATAAAACGTATTAACTCTTTATATATTATATATTGCTATTTTCAACATTAAAGAAATCAAGAATATTTTTTGCCAGAGAAACCGAATCGTTTGCCAAAAAATCAGGATTAAATTCGGTTAGTATTTCAGGAGAATTAAAACCCCAACTTACAGCAAAAACCGGAACTTTAATTCTTTTCATTGCTTCTATATCTCGTACTTCATCACCAACATAAATCAACTTTATTTTATTTAGTGAATATTTACGTATCAAATGAGAGACTACCAAATCTTTTCCGAAAATATTCTTACCTGTATGAACAAAGTCAAAATATGATTCAAAGTT
The DNA here is from genome assembly GCA_937982115.1 of uncultured Bacteroidales bacterium. Taxonomy (GTDB): domain Bacteria; phylum Bacteroidota; class Bacteroidia; order Bacteroidales; family ML635J-15; genus Bact-19. The sequence continues at coordinate 32,594 of CALJNE010000004.1, forward strand.
GTTATTTTTCAAAAAAGTATTTATGTTCTTTCGGGTGTTAGAGCTCATCAGGCCCAATCTGATTCCGTTGTTTTTGAGTGTTTTTAATACGATATCTATACCTTCAATAGGTTTTATCTGATTTATTCGCTTAAAAAGTTCAGTTCTTATATGCACAGTGAAAATTGGGATTAAAAATTGAGATATTCCACATTCCTTAAAAAGTTCGAGAGGCTTCATCTTTCTGAACTTTTCTTTATCTTCGTATTGGAGTACTTTACAATTATATTTCGGAGCAAGGTCGTTATAAATTTCGGCTATTATTTCGAGTGTATCGGCAATAGTTCCGTCAAAATCAAAAATCACAAAATTTGCATCCGAATAATTCATTAAAATGTTTTTTTCAAAGATAGGTAAATCAAGCAAAATTTACAAAAAATAAGTAAGCTATTTTGTTACTGAAGAATAATCTTATTCCAATTTAAAATCATTAAATTTCAGATGTCCGAAATTTTCTTCAATGAAATCGAGGAGTGAATTTATTTCTTCGTATGAGTTTGCAGTGAGTAGTTTAATTTTTGTTTCCCGGAAGTTTGGAATACCTTTAAAATATAAAACAAAATGACGACGCATTTCGTAAATTCCTCTCATTCCTTCTTTAAATTCCATTGATTTTTGAAGGTGTTCGCGAGCAATTTTAACACGTTCCACCACATCAGGTTCGGGCAATTCTGTTCCTGTTTCAAGATAATGTTTTACTGTTCTAAAAATCCATGGGCGGCCTATGGCAGCTCTTCCGATCATAATTCCATCCACGCCATATTTTTCAAAGGCTAAAGCTGCTGATTTTCCATCGTTAATATCTCCGTTTCCGATAATTGGAATTTTTATTTCGGGATGGTTTTTAACCATGGCTATTAGCTCCCAATTAGCAAAACCTTTGTACATTTGAGCACGAGTTCGTCCATGAATTGTAAGAGCAACGATACCGCAATCCTGTAGCAATTTGGCAACTTCGAGAATATTTATTGATTCGCTGTCCCAACCAAGACGAGTTTTTGCGGTAACAGGAATTTTTGATACCTTTACAACACTCTCAGTAATTTCTTTCATGAGTGGTAAATTTCTGAGCATACCGCTACCTGCACCTCTGTTGGCAATTTTTTTTACCGGACAGCCGTAATTAATATCCAGAAGATCGGGATTAGCTTCGTTTGCAAGAATTGCGGCTTTTTCCATGGCATCAGGAATATGTCCATAGATTTGAATTCCGACCGGTCTTTCGTAATCGAAAAGTTCGAGTTTTTTCAAGCATTTTTTAGCATCTCTAATCAGACCGTCAGAAGAAATAAACTCAGTAAACATCAGGTCGGCACCGAATTTTTTGCACATAAAGCGAAATGAAGGATCTGTTACATCCTCCATTGGTGCAAGGATTACAGGTTTATCAGAAAAATTAAGATTGCCTATAATGGGCATAGAAAGAGACTAAATTACAAAGTTTGTTTTACTTCAATTTCATCGAAAGCTTCAACAATATCCCCGACTTTAATGTCGTTAAATTTATCAATATTAAGACCGCATTCCTGTCCTGCAATAACTTCTTTTACATCGTCCTTAAATCGTTTGAGGCTTCCGAGATCTCCGGTATAAATTACAATACCGTCGCGAATGACTCTCACTTTAGATTTTCGATAAATTCTGCCTTCGGTAACCAAACAACCTGCGACAGTACCAACTTTGCTGATTTTGAAGATTTCGCGAACTTCGGCACTTCCGGTAATGTTTTCCTTAATTTCCGGAGATAACATGCCCTCCATAGCGTCCTTCATATCATTAATTGCATCGTAAATGATAGAATACAATCTAATTTCGATTTGTTCTTTTTCTGCAAGTTTACGAGCATGAGAAGAAGGTCTAACCTGGAAGCCTACGATAACAGCATTAGAAGCGGCAGCTAACATAACATCAGATTCAGAAATTTGTCCCACGGCTTTGTGAATAATGTTAACCGCACATTTTTCTGTAGAAAGTTTAATAAGAGCATCAGACAGAGCTTCAACAGAACCGTCAACATCACCTTTAACGATAACATTAATTTCATTAAAGTTACCTAATGCAAGACGACGCCCAATTTCATCGAGAGTAATATGTTTCTTAGTTCTTAGTTCTTGCTCGCGTAATAGCTGCTGACGTTTATTAGCAAGGGTTCTGGCATCGTGATCGCTATCCATTACGTTGAATTTATCTCCTGCCATAGGAGCTCCGTTCAATCCGAGAATTTGTACCGGAGTTGAAGGCCCGGCAGACTCGAGCTTTTGTCCTCTTTCATTATACATTGCTTTTACACGACCTGTCTGGCAACCGGCTAAAACTACATCACCAACTTTAAGAGTTCCATTTTGAACAATTAAAGTCGCCACATAACCTCTACCTTTATCAAGTGCTGATTCTATTACAGTACCGGAGGCTTTCTTATTCGGATTGGCTTTTAATTCCAATAACTCAGCCTCGAGCAGTACTTTTTCGAGTAGAAGGTCAACATTTAAACCAGCTTTTGCTGAAATTTCCTGACATTGATATTTTCCGCCCCATTCTTCCACAAGATAATTCATATTCGCAAGAGCTTCTCTTATTTTGTCGGGATTTGCAGTAGGGAGATCTATTTTATTTATTGCAAAAACGATAGGAACACCTGCTGCACTGGCATGGTTAATAGCTTCAACGGTTTGAGGCATAATATTATCATCTGCAGCAATTACAATAATTGCTACGTCGGTAATTTGAGCACCGCGTGCACGCATAGCAGTAAATGCTTCATGACCGGGAGTATCGAGGAAAGTTATTTTTCTGCCGTCTTCGAAAGTAACAGAATAAGCTCCAATATGTTGAGTGATACCGCCTGCTTCGCCTTCGGCAACATTAGTATTACGAATTCTGTCAAGCAATTTTGTTTTCCCGTGGTCAACGTGTCCCATAACAGTAACTATCGGAGGACGCGGAACGAGATCTTCGGGATTGTCGGGTTCTTCTTCAATTTCATTAAGAACTTCGGCACTAACAAATTCAACAGAATAGCCGTATTCATCAGCTACAATAGCCATTGTTTCGGCATCCAGACGTTGATTTATTGACACAAACAATCCCAGACTCATGCAGCTGGCAATAACATTAGTTACAGGAACTTCCATCATCGAAGCCAATTCATTTACCGAAACGAACTCTGTAACTTTGAGAATTTTCTTTTCGGCTTCGGCTTTTTCCATTTCTTCTTGACGACGTTGAGAGAATAATTCTCTTTTTTCTCTACGATATTTTGCAGCTTTAGATTTCTGTTTAGGAGTTGTAAGACGAGCTAAAGTTTCTTTAACCTGTTTTTGTACTTCTTCCTCGTCAATTTCAGGTTTTTTAACCTTAATCGGCTTCTTTATGGGTTTCTTTTTCTTCGTTTCAAATTCTACATCTTTTTCGATGTCTATTTTTAATTTTTTAATCCTTTTTCGCTTAGCTTTTATTTGTTCTCTTTCTTTTTCTCTCTGTTTTTGTCTTTCTTCTTTAAGCTGTTTTTTGCGTTTTTCAGATTCTTCTTGTTGTTTAATAAAACTATCTAGATTTATTTTCCCGACAACATTCGGACCGGTAAGTTTTTCAACTTTTGTTTCGATGAATTCGGGTTCTTGTTTTTGTTCTTCTTTTGAAGGTTCTTGTTGAACTGTGCTTTCAATATTTTCTTCGGCCTGCACAACTACCTGCTGAGTGGATTCGATTTCAGGAGTTTTTTCGGTTTGAATTTCTTCCAACGGTTTCTCCTCTTTTTTGGTAGTTTCAGCAAGTTTTGACTTTTGTTTTTGGCGTTCTGCGAGTTTTTCTTCTTTAGTTTTCTTCTTTGGACGGGTTCTTTCGTTAATTGAACTTAAGTCAACTTTACCAATAACTTTAGGACCGGTTATCTGTTCGGAAGAATTGTTTTCCTGTTCTTGTTGTAAAGATTCCTGAATTTCCGGTTGTGATGGGGCTTCGTCTTTTACTGATATTTCAACTTCAGCAAATTCTGGCTCTTCTATTTTTTGGGCTTCAACTTTTTCAGGAACTTGTTTTTCTGGTTCTTTCTCAACAACCGGAGTTGTAACGACAGGTTGTGTTTCCTTAACGGGTTCTACCTGTTTGACTTCGGGAGAAGAAGTTTTTTCTGGAACTTCAACTTTCTGTTCCTTAGGTATTTTTATTTTTTCAGTATTTTGAATAGCTTTTTCCTTTAAGGTTTTTGAGTCCTTAAAGTGCTGGTCTATTAAATCCAAATATTCAAAAGGCACTTTCTCGTTTGGATCATTTTTAACTTCCAATCCCTTGCCTTTGAGAAAATTTATTATTGTCGGAATACCAACATTATATTCTCTGGCAAGTGCACTGAGCCTTTTTGGTTTATTTTCACTCATATCTTGAACAATATTTTTTAATTTTCTTCAAATTCTTCACTTAATATTTTACGAACCTCAAGGATGGTTTCTTCTTCGAGGTCTGTACGTTTCAATAATTCTTCAACGGTCAACTTCAAAACAGATTTTGCAGTATCACAACCGATTGACTTAAGTTCGTCAATAATCCATTGATCAATTTCGTCCGAAAATTCATCAAGAAATACATCGTCTTCATCCTCTTCGAGGTCGCGGTAGGCATCAATGGTAAGCCCAACTAACTGACTTGCAAGTTTAATATTATATCCTCCTTTACCAATAGCCAACGAAACCTGATCACTCTTTAAGAATACATCAGCTTTTTTAGATTCAGGATAAATTTTAATCGAAGATATTTTTGCCGGACTTAAAGCTCTTTGTATTAGTAATTGTAAATTATTTGTATAATTAACAATGTCTATATTTTCGTTATGTAATTCTCTGACTATGCCGTGAATTCTGCTTCCTTTCATTCCAACGCAAGCACCAACCGGGTCCACTCTTTCGTCATAAGATTCAACAGCAACTTTAGCTCTCTCTCCCGGTATGCGAACAATTTTCTTTATTGTGATAACTCCGTCAAGAATTTCGGGAATTTCTTGTTCGAACAATCTTTCGAGAAATACTTCAGAAGTTCTGGAAAGAATAATAATTGGAGTTCCGTTTTTCATTTCGACGGATTTTACTACGGCACGCAGCGTATCGCCTTTTTTGTATTTATCGTTTGGAATTTGTTCGCTTTTGGGGAGAATTAACTCAACACCTTCATCATCAAGTACAAGTATTTCACGTTTCCATACCTGATATACTTCACCAACAACCAGATCGCCTACTTTGTCTTTATACTTAAGATAAATATTATCTTTTTCTCTTTCTAATATTTTTGTTTGTAAATTTTGTTTAAGAGCCATAATCGCTCTACGTCCGAATTGTTCGAAGCTGATTTTATCAGAATATTCTTCCCCCGGTTCATAATCTTCGTCAATTTTTCTTGCTTCGGACAATGGAATCTGAGTTTCTTTATCTTCAAATTCTTCATCTTCCACTACGGTCCAATAGCGATAAATTTCGATTTCACCATTTTGGTCATTAACAATTACATCAAATCTAACATCCGGACCCAGCAATTTTGTTAATGTTGCGGTAAAAACATCTTTAATAACACCAATCATGGTGGCTCTGTCAATATTCTTTAATTCCTTAAATTCCGCAAAGGTTTCAATCAAATTATTTTGCAAATTCATAACTCTTTTTTTTAAAAAACTAATTTAGTTGATTTTATTTCGTTAAATTCTATTTTTAACATCTCTATATTTTCTTTATTATCTTTTGATTTTTTAACTTTTATTGGACTTACTAAAATATAATTTTCGTGAACTTCATTAAGAACAACTCGATTTTTAGTACCATCCTTCTTTACAATATCCACTTGTTTACCAGTATTTTTTTGATATTGTTCAATAACTTTGAATGCAACACTCAATCCCGGACTACCAACCTCGAGTGAAAAATCTTCTTGTTCGCGATCGAGATTTTCTTCGATATATTTACTTAGTTCTTCGCATCTTTCGATTTTAAGACCGTCGAAGCTATCAAAACAAATAATAATCTCGTTATTCCTCGAGACTTTAACATCTACAAGGAATTCACGATTTTTGAGAGCCTTCAGGCACAAGTCTTTTATTTTTTCCACTTCAATCATATTCTTCGATATAAAAACAGGGGACATTCCGTCCCCTGAATATTCGTACCCAAAATCACCGCAAAAATAATATTTTTTTTCAAACAAAACAAAATTTATTTCTAAAATTTATTTTTTGGTGAATTTACAGAATAAAAGAGAAGAGAGCTCCTATTGAATTGAGGAATTATCTCCTGACCAGAATCTTCAAGCGGACATTCTTTCAGCAATAGTTTTAAAAAGATTGAGAAATAAGTTAAATTCTACTGATTAACAATGCCGAAAAGAATCATAAAACCGGAATAATCTATTCTGGAATTATCAAATTTGAAATTTCCAGAAGCTTTTGAATCTGCTGAAGTATAAGCCGTAAAATTGCCGCTAATCGGATATTTTTGTTTGCCTGAATAGTAATTTAATCCTGCATAAACTGATAATTTTTTGGACAAACGATATGTTAATTTTCCGCCATAAATATAACCTCCGCCAAAACCATGCTTTTTAAAATCAACATTTGAAAATACAGCCTGAAAATTTTGTATTTCAGCAATAGAGCGATCAAAATTTCCTGTTATAAATTTTTGATTAAACCCATAATACATAAATGCGCCTCCCTGAGCAGAAATCTTAATTTTATTTATGGGGAGCGATAAAGCCACTAAAATATTCAATTCGGCAGTTTGAAAAGGTCCGATAAGTGGTAGTTTTGTTGAATAACTATCGGGCAAATCCACTAAACTTAATCCTCCGACACTCATCATTCCTATACCGGGAGATATTTGCAGATAATTCCCTGCATTTATGGGCATGCTAATATTTAAAGGAGCTATCGGATTTGAAAAATATCCGTTTCGAGGAATGAAATATGAAAATCCTACCGATTGGGAAAATAAAATACTAATTTGAAACAGAATAAAAATTACAAAAAGAAAGGATTTTTTCATTTGAAAAGTTTTTGTTTGTTATTAGTTTATACGAATAAGTCTTAAATTTTCGAACTCAAAGCTTTTTATATTTTGTTCGTTTTGTGGGATATAATAAATTTTACCCGAAACAAAAAACAGAGAAGTTTCATCAACTAAAGATTTAAACAATCCAAAAAACGGATCTTGATATTCCGCAACGCGAAAACTAATGGTTTGGTCGCCTTTACCTTCGATGAAAATATCTTTTTCAAAAATTAGATATTGTTGTTTTTTGTCGGCTCCAACAAGTTTACGTAAACTAATTTTTGAATCACGTGAAACTTCCAACTCTACTTTTTTTATTGTAAAAGAATTCTGAGATATTACTCTCAACGGTATAAACCATTCACTATATTTCTGAAACAAATCCGACCACTGTCTCACTCTCAAAGGCTCATTTACAAACAATCTTATTGTGTTTTCATCATCAGGAATATTAAGTTTTATGCTGATGGTTTTATTTAAAATAGTCTGGTCAATATAAATAAATTCGGTTTCATTGTTTTTGCAATAGTCAACATCATAAAAAATTTCCAGTTGTTTTTGGTCTTTCAAAAATTGTTTTTTTATCAATGTAGCACAATTAGACTCAAAACGAAAATCCTGATTTAGTTTTAAAACTTTATTTTGTGATATTAAAGCCAAAATAAGATGCCCACGTTTGTTAGTCAGCACTTCAAATCTTAAATCCTCTAAATAATTTGTGGCATTTTCAGCAATTATTTTAGCTTTAGTTTTGCGAGTACCGGTAAAAATATTGCTAAGTGCTTCTGCTTTTCTCTTTATTGAGGCAATAGCAAAAACATCATCGGTTTCATAAAGTTCATTTTCTATGGCATTAAGTTCGTTAGTGAAAGCCTGGTCTGTTTTTTCCCACTCGCTAATAAGTTTTTCCAATTCGGAATTAGGAAAAGGATAAATCAAATGATAATGAATTTTAAATGTCCCGTCGGGATATTTCTTTTTTTCCCAGTAATACTCAGAAACTTTTGAAATGCTGATACCTCTTAAAGAATTAAAAAAATCAGTTACAATTTTAGTACTCACATCAGTACTTTGAGCATATTTTGACATTTCGTTTATGATCTGTTCGGATATTTGCATATTTGTTTCAGAAAAAATATTCACAGCAACAGAAGAAACGATTTTTTCACGAACTTTTCGCATTGCATCTTCCTGTGCTTTCTCGTGAGTCTCACCAATTCCTTCAACAATTATGCTTCCACGCTGTATACCGTATATCCATTCAGGTTTTTCTTTAGAAGATTTTTGAACAACCCTTGGCATCTGACAGGAAAATATTGTTATAGTTATTATTAAACCTGATAGTATGATTTTTAGACCGTGTAAAATTTTCACCATAACTAAAAAATTTTAATTTATCAAAAATACTTAATCAAAAATTATTCCCAAAAATAGTTTAACAAAAATATTAAACTCCAACTTGTTGATTAACAAAATATTAATATTATAAAAACATCTACTTAATGTAGGTTGAAGAAATTTTTATAATTTTGCGGGCTAATTTAAAGACGAGAATATGACTTCTAACGCATTGAAAATCAACGTAAATTCTGAAATAGGGAAATTAAATGCAGTAATATTACACACTCCAGGAGCAGAAATCCAGAATATGACCCCGGAAAACGCCGAAAGAGCATTGTATAGCGACATTTTAAACCTCCATGTTGCACAAATTGAATACAAACAATTATCGGGAGTACTTGAAAAAGTGACAAAAATCTATCAGGTAAGAGAACTGCTGGAAGATATTTTGAAAAATAACAGAGTTAAAGAAACTTTAATAGAAAAGATTTGTAAAAACGAAAACGTGTCGTTTCAGAAATGTGCACTTGATGAACTTGATAACAAGGAATTAGCAAGGCAACTAATTGAAGGCGTTTTACTGAAAAAAGAAACCCTCTCTGATTTTTTAAGTAAAAAAAGATATTTATTGCAGCCATTACACAATTTCTTTTTTACTCGCGACGCTGCTATTTCGATAAACGAAAAAGTGCTAATTGCCCGCATGGCAAATAAAGTGAGAGAAAGAGAATCTATGATAATGCAGGCAATATTTGATTTCCATCCTGCATTTTCCACAACAACAATAAACCCTGTTGAAGATAAATTTTTCTCAGAAAACATAAAAATAGAAGGCGGAGATATTCTTGTTGCTCGCGAAGATGTTTTGCTAATTGGAATTGGATCACGTACAACACCTCAAGGTGTTGACTTTATTCTTAGAAGGTTAAAAGAAAAAAAGATGAACATGAGTATAATAGTTCAAGAATTACCGCTCAGTCCGGAATCATTTATTCACCTTGATATGGTATTCACTTTCCTCGACAAAAATAAATGCATGATCTATGAACCGATAATTACTCGTCCGAATAAATATCAAACAGTATTGATTTCTGTTGACAACGGAAAAGTAAAAATCTCCGAAAAAACTAATTTACTTAAAGCAACTAAAGAATTAGGTTTTGACCTAGAACCTATTTACTGCGGCGGAACAGAGGATTCATGGATACAACAAAGAGAACAATGGCACAGCGGAGCAAATTTCTTTGCTTTTGCCCCCGGAAAAGTAATTGGTTACGAGCGTAATGTTTATACCATTGAAGAACTCTCAAAACACGGCTTCGAAGTATTAAAAGCAGAAGATATAATCAATAATAAAGTACATCCCGATAATTACGATAAATGCGTTGTAACAATTGCAGGATCTGAATTATCAAGAGGAGGCGGAGGTGCAAGATGTATGACAATGCCAATTAATCGAGAAAATATCGAATGGTAGAAAAATTCTAATACAAAGTTTTTCAATCACAGATTAGTTATATTAGATTGTTTACTTTCTATTATGTGTATGTTAATGGAATTTAAGCTATTCTTTATTTTTTTAGATAGAAATTATTATTTGTTCAGTTCAACGATAATTATTTGAACGAGGCATTGATTATTAGCAAATATAACGTTGAAATAATTAAAAATCATTCAGGAATTTCGGTTAACCTTTTAAATTTAAAATTTATTGAACCCTGCGAAAAGTGTCGCTTTAATTTTAGGAGTTTTTAATTATAATTATAAACTAAATTTTCATTAAAATCAACTTTAAACCTTATGTTATTTGATTTCCATTTACGTTTTATCGCAACATATTCATCCAAACTTAAAGAATTTATGTGAAGAAAATCCTGATATAAAATCTCCATCTTCAAATATTTTATCCAAGCAAGTCTCACCTCCAACAGCTTATAATAATTCGGAACAGATTTTAAACTTTTAAGAAAAGAATAAAAATTAGCATATACCTGCAAGTACTTCGTGGCAACTCCTCGCATAAACCGATTTATAAATTCTTTAAATTCCTCAACTTTGTACCCGTGCATTTTCAAACTATTCTCCAACCTCCTGATTTTTATAGTGCTATTTTTCTCTTTTATCAATTGTTTAACATCGTCAATTAAAATTTTTTCATCATCCTTAAAAAATAATAAAGATTTATTCGCAACTCTGCCAGAAAAACGTTCGTGAAAATCTTTACTTATACTATCTCCAACGTTAATAAACTTAAACTCAGTTAATCGGCTATCAGTAATAGAACACAAATTAACTTTCTGTAATTTTTTCTTGATGCTCCGAGTAGCTTGCTTACGTCCTTTTTCACTAAAATTAAAACTTACTTTATTGGCAATCGTTACCGACTCGTAATCCTGCTTAACTAATTGCAAAGCTATAAAAATCTTGTGTCGCCAGTCAAAAGCGGTTAAAATACTAATTCCAAATTTATTAGAAATATTTTTTATCGTCAAAACTTCCCCACTATTAAACATATCAAATAATTGCAAAAATTTCTCTTTCTTATTTATGTAATGAATGCTGCTCCCACTCGTCGGAATGAAAGTACGACGACATATTTTGCATCTATATCTCGAGACATTTACGTATTTTCCAAACTTAACAAAATGTTTACTTCCACAATGAGGACATTCCTTGATTGGCAGATTCACAATTTCTTGCGGGAATGGATTGCGTTTTGGTTTTTTAGGTTTTTGGTTCATTTTATAACGTTTTTCAATTAAAAAATCAAAATTTCAACACATATTTATAATAAAATATAATTTTAAAAAAACATCTTTCCGATTCATAAATATTTCATCAAAATTAAATAAAAAATACACTTCCAAAATTACAAGATTCCTTGATTGGCAGGTTCACAATTTCTTGCGGGAATGGATTGCGTTTTACTTTTTTCTTTGTCTGGTTCATTTTTTAAAGGTTTTACTATTAACAAATTTTTGCAAATGTAATAAAAGAATCGAAATTTCAACACATTTTTGTAATAAATTATAATATTTAAAAAAAACACCTCTCCGATTCATAAATACATCATCAAATTTTAATAAAATAAAAACTACTCTCCCATTATTATAGCATTCCTTAATTGGCAAGTCCACAATTTCTTGCTGGAAAGTATTTCGTTCTACTTTTTTAGGTTTCTGATTCATCTTTTGAATGATTTTAGATTAAAACAAAAAACAACACATATTTATAATTTATTATTATTTTTTCATTGATTCCTTTATTTTTTAAAATATTTTCAAAATTTAACAAAAATTGTAATTATTTAGCTGCCCTACAAAGTTAAAAAATTTTTATTCTAATCAGGCTTTTAGTTATTCAAAAATGTTTCTATTATTTTTCCTTTCAAAAGAAACAACCCTTTCAATCCTGCCATGAACTTTTGCTCCTTGAGAAGAACGGAAACAGTTTGATATTTTGATTTTTTAACCCGAATTAAGCACAGAAATGAAAAGAACTATAGCTTAGTATTTTAGGAATAGAATCAGTCAGGATTAAATCTCAACACAATGTATATCTTGTAGGACTTTAGGCAAATTTTGCATTTTTTAATACAGAATTTGGGTCTAAATTTATAAAAAAGAAGACAAAAAAGATTCCTTAAAACAAATATAGAATCCATCATATATTTTAATTAAACAACCAACCGACTAACTGATAAACTAAATAACTAAAAAAAACTTCCATTACTATTGAAAAATATCTTACATTTATACTGAAAAAAATAAAAATATGATAACACAACAGGTATTTTCAAGTGTAATTGACAGTCAACAAAATAGTTATTTTACAAAAAACACAGGAATTGAACGAGAAATATTAAAACAAATTCCGCAAGCAAGTGGTTTTGCAAGCATTATTACAGGTTTAAGAAGATGTGGCAAAAGTACTTTATTATTACAGGTAAAAGAAAAATATTTTAAGGGAGAGGGGATATTTTTAAACTTCGATGATCCTCGTTTAGCGGGGATGCAAAAAAATGATTGGGAGAGATTGTATGCTGTGGTAAAAAACCGTAACACAAATATACTTTTTCAGAAAAGCAGATTTAAACATAAGTGTACTCCCCGCCTGGCAATGGATTATTGAAACCACAAAAACCTAATTTTTTACTTTTCGCATCAAGTTCCGGCGGCAATTAAAAATCGTTGCATCCTGTTAAACTCAAACAAAAGGAGATTTATTCACCTTAATGTAAAAAATTTATTTAAAATTTGCTTTACATTTGCATCCGTATAAATTGATAATTACACAATGTTGAGTCTAAAAATTAAATCCGAGATTTTTGAATTACGCAAACCTCTCGTAATGGGGATTGTAAATGTTAATGAAGATTCGTTTTATAAAAACAGCAGAGTATCGAGTGTAGATGACACTTATGATAAAATATCACGTATGTTTGAAGAAGGTGCTGATATGATAGATATCGGAGCCATGTCATCCAGACCGGGAGCTGAATTGATAAATGCGGAAGAAGAATGGAAAAGACTTGAACCAATTTTAAAAATAATTCAAAAGAGGTTTTCGGATAAAATATTTTCTCTCGACACAATTAATTCTGAAACTGCCCGCAGAGCAATCTTAGATTACGGAATTGATATTATTAACGATATCAGTAGCGGTGAAATTGACACTAAAATGCCCGAAGTTGTGGCAGAATATTCCGTACCATACATTATTATGCACATGAGAGGTGTTCCCGCAACAATGAACACTCTCACACAATACGATAATTTTCCCGGAGATATAATAAAATACTTTTCCGAAAAAATTATTTTTTTACACTCCCTCGGAATTCACGATATAATTATTGACCCGGGTTTCGGATTCTCGAAAACTCTCGACCAAAACTATAACTTACTCAAAAATCTTGACAGTTTTAAAATTTTTGAACGACCAATACTCGCAGGGATAAGCAGAAAATCAATGATATACAGATTTTTGAATATAACCCCAGAAGAATCATTGAATGCTACTACCGCCTTGCATGTTTACTGTCTTGAAAAAGGAGCAAACATATTAAGGGTTCATGATGTTAAAGAAGCACAACAAGTTGTAAAATTGTTTTTGAAATTAAATGATAATAACATTTATTCATTGATGTCATAAACGAAATAATTTATAGTAAATCTTATTTTTTGTTTAATTTTGCAAAAAACATTGTAAATGATTAATGGATTTATCACCATAAGATTTCTTGATGTTTTAGATATTTTGCTTGTAGCATTTCTCCTATATCAGATATATCTTCTGATTCGCGGAACGGTTGCAATAAAGATTTTTATTGGCATTTTTTTAATTTATTTATTCTGGCTTTTCGTACGCACTCTAAAGATGGAACTAATAAGCGAGATTATCGGTCAATTTATGGGCGTTGGAGTAATTGCTCTTATTGTAGTGTTTCATCAGGAAATAAGACAATTTTTGTTAATTGTAGGAAACAAATACACCGAGAATAACAAAATCAACATTTTAAAATCATCGAGATTTCACTCCGGCTTCAGTACTGTAAGTATAGATAAAATTTGTACTGCTGCCGTAGAAATGGCTTTCTCACGAACCGGAGCTTTATTAGTAATTTCAAGAGAAAATGCACTTAAAGTTTTCGCAGAGCAGGGAGTAATTTTAAATGCAGATATTTCAGTACCACTCATAAAAAGCATCTTTTTTAAAGATAGCCCTCTGCATGACGGAGCCGTAATTCTTGAAAACAATAAAATCCTTGCTGCAAAATGCATATTGCCGGTAACTGCTAAAACAGACCTGCCTGTTGACTACGGATTACGACACAGAAGTGGTATTGGAATGAGTGAAATTAGCGATACTCTCGTAATTATCATAAGCGAACAAACCGGAAATATTTCAGTAGCTCGTTCCGGAAAAATTCATAAAATAACTAGTCCTGAGCGTTTGAAAAAAATTGTATTTGGATATTTATCCAGAACAGATAGCTGAGAATCTAACTGATTTTTATTTTCACAAATTTCTTTAACCCTACTTAAATTTTGACACAAATATTATTTACTTTATTTCTCTTTTAAAATTAAAAATATCTGCTCCTTCAATCTTTTGAGATTTTAATGCAGAAGTAAAAATACTTTTTATATTTTGATGCGAGTTTTCATATTTAAGGTCTATCAAAAATTTATAAAAGCCCTTTTCTTTTAACTTTTGAATGTTATGAGTTATTGAAACCGGTTTTTCGGGACAAATAACAGTAAAATTATGTCGGATATATTTTCGGAAATTCCTTTTTTCAAAATCTGCGAAATAGTCTTTCAATTTTATTGGTTGTCGTGAATAAAACAATTCCGGATAAAAATAAACAGGAACAATTCCACTTTTATACTTCCCTGTTATAAGATTAGGATAATCATTCTCAAAAGGATAAATATATTCTTTAAATCCCGATTTTCGAATAAAATCAATTGCAATATCATTGAATAAATAAATATTCTCGTTTGCAAGAAATAAACTTTTTTGTGGAATAATCTCAATTTGGGAAATATTTGAAAGTGAAAACCCGCAACCTGTTTTTCTATAGATTTCCAAAAGTTTTTTTTTCCAATAATTTTCCTTTACAGAGCTTATGAAAGAAGGTATTTCAAAATAAATAGCAACATTTCCAGGTAAATTTCGGCAAATCTTGAGAAATTCCTCATCAACATTTAATTTTCGGGGACTAAATATTATAGCTTTAATCCCTTTGAAGTTGTAATTTTGAAGTTGCTCGACTTGGGAAACACGTATGAAAATTTCTGATTTTTTTTCGTTAGTTTTTATTTGAGTCTTTTGTTTAAATTTATCATTGATGAGCTTTAATCTTTGATTAGAAATAAGATTAATCTTTTTGTTCAAAATTTTAAGTTTTGTTACAGGTTTATATACCTTTCCGGCAGAAATATAAACTTTATCGCCCGGTTTTAAAGATAGACCTTTATCAATAAAAAGTCTGAAAACAACATCACTAATCTTGCTTAGTTTATTTATTTTAATCAAAATACCTTCTTTATCGTCAGCACTTCTAATTCTAAGCTGATATCCAACTTCCATATTTTGAGATGACCTTAAATCAAAAAAATTGGAATTTACATTTAATATTTCTCCTGCAAAAATACCTGTGCCGGACAATTCAGAAACAGGATTTTTCAAATTTCTACCTGCAAACCATTGCATTTTTGGTCGAGAAAAATCGGTTTTAAGAATTTCTTTGGCTTCCTCAATTTTTGAATGATTATCTATTACCATTCTATAAGCCTTTGCAACAGAAAAAACGTAATCGGAATTTTTAAGTCGGCCTTCAACCTTTAGCGAATTGATTTTTAATTCAGAAAACTTAGGTATAAAATCAATCAGTTGATAATCTTTTAAACTAAAAGGGGTAATATTTTGGTTCTGGCTTATAAATTCACGTCTGCAAACCTGAGCACATTTCCCTCTATTAGCACTAAATCCCCCATAATAAGAACTAAATAAACATTTTCCCGAAAAAGAATAACAAAGAGCTCCATGCACAAAAATTTCCAACTCAATCTCTGAATGTTTTGAGCAAAATTCTATTTCTTTCATCGTCAATTCCCGAGAAAGAATTACACGTTTTACTCCGTTTTTTTTGAGGAATTTGGTTCCAGAAACATTATGAAAACCCATCTGGGTGCTGGCATGAATTACAAGTTGAGGATAAAAATTTCTGATTAGATTTATAGTCCCAAAATCTTGAACAATTACAGCATCTGGCTTTAATTGAGAAATAATATCAACAGTTTTTATAAGTTCTAATGTTTCGGTATTTTTCACAACCGTATTCAAAGTGATATAAACTTTTTTGTTTTTAGAATGAGCAAAGGCTATTGCAGAGGCAGCCTCATTAAAGCTAAAATTCCTTGCACGAGCTCGGGCATTAAAATTTTGCAATCCGAAATACACAGCGTCGGCTCCTCCCTCCAGAGCAGCAACAAAATTTTCGACATTCCCTGCCGGTAATAGTAATTCAGGTTTGAACATAAATAACATTTAACTGCAAAGTTAAATAGAGAATCTCTAAAAAACTATTTTATTGAAATGTTTTACACATTTTTAAAAATAAAATTTTTCCACATTATTTTGTAATAGAGAATTAAAAAGTTTCATCTTACTCGATATTGTTGTTCGGGTTAAATAAATTTATTCCTTTAGTGGTAATTATTTGTCCCTTTTTCCTTTTTACCTTTCACAAATTTTTTACAACATTATTTTGAATAAGAATGTTTTATCTATTTTTAATTAAGGAATTGCAATGAAAAATAAGCCAATATTAAATCAAAATTTTGTAAAAAATCACGCATTTTTTTCTTGAATTTTCTTTTGTGTTAAAAATTTTGTTAATTTTGTTAGTGAAATAACATTTTGAAATCTTTTATTATGAAACATTACATTTGTCCAAAATGCAGGGGTTATTTAAGTGTTGATAATGAAATCATTTTCATTACGAAAACCAATAACCATGATACAGCAATGGTATTATTAAGTGCAGAATTAGGAAATTACGGATTCCGAAAAAATTCTAATGTAAATTTTGAACCGGGAGACCATGTAAATTTTATTTGTCCGCTTTGTTACGAAAATCTTAATGCAGAAGATGTTGATCAAAACCTTGCTAAAGTAACAATGGTTGAAGAAGACGGTACTGAAGTGAATGTATTATTTTCAAAAATAGTTGGAGAAAAATGTACATATTCAATTCACGAAAAAGGCATACAAGCCTTTGGTGATGATGCGGATAAGTACATCTCCAAGTTGTAGTTTTTTGCCACACGAAAAATTGAAGAGGCTAATCAATAGCCTCTTTTTTATTTTTAATTATCGTTTGAATTCAAAAATTAAATCTAATTATTCCATTTTAACATTTTTTTATCCTAAAATTTGGGGTGATTTAGCATTTTTGTATTTTTGAAAAAAATTTGAACTATCGGTTTAATAATTATAAAATTTAATAATATGAGATACGACGAACAAGTTTTTGAAATCATTAAAAAAGAAAAAGAACGTCAGATGCATGGCATAGAGCTCATTGCTTCTGAAAATTTTGTCAGCCCACAAGTTCTCGAAGCTATGGGTTCAGTAATGACTAATAAATATGCCGAAGGTTATCCCGGGAAAAGATATTACGGCGGTTGTCAGTTTGTTGACATGACCGAACAATTGGCAATTGATCGTTTAAAACAACTTTTTGATGCTGAATATGCTAATGTGCAACCACACTCCGGAGCACAGGCTAATATGGCAGTTTTCCTGGCTTGCATGAAACCCGGTGATACTTTCTTAGGTCTGGACTTAGCTCATGGCGGACACCTTTCTCACGGTTCTCCAGTAAACTTCTCCGGTTTATGGTATAAAGCAGTATCATACCATTTAAAAGAAGAAACCGGAATGGTTGACTACGACGAAATGGAAGCTCTCGCGTTAGAACATAAACCCAAAATTATCGTTGGTGGGGCATCAGCTTACAGTAGAGATTGGGACTACGAAAGAATGCGTGCTATTGCCGACAAAGTTGGGGCTATTCTTATGGTTGATATGGCTCATCCTGCCGGACTTATTGCTGCAGAATTGCTCAAAAATCCTGTAAAATATGCTCACATAGTTACTTCTACTACTCATAAAACTTTACGTGGACCTAGAGGCGGTATCATTCTTATTGGAAAAGATTTTGAAAACCCATGGGGATTAAAAACTCCAAAAGGTGAAATCAAAATGATGTCGGATATTATAAATTCTTCTGTTTTCCCAGGAGTTCAAGGTGGTCCGCTCGAACATGTTATTGCTGCTAAAGCTGTTGCTTTTGGCGAAGCATTAAGTCCTGAGTTTAAAGAATATCAAATGCAGGTAAAGAAAAATGCAGCTGCGATGGCTAAAGCATTCCTTGAATTAGGTTATAAAATCGTTTCTAACGGAACTGATAATCACTCAATGTTAATTGACCTGAGAACAAAATATCCCGACATCACCGGAAAAGCGGTTGAAAATACTCTTGTTCAAGCAGATATTACTGTTAATAAAAACATGGTTCCTTTTGATCACAGATCTCCATTTACCACTTCGGGATTGAGAGTTGGAACTCCAGCAATTACTACTCGTGGATTGAAAGAAGAACACATGGAGCCAATTGTTAAATTAATTGATAAAGTTATCGCAAATATTAATGACGAAAATGTTATTACCGAAGTTCGCAAACAGGTTAATGAAATGATGAGCCCATTCCCATTATTTGCTTACTAACATAAAAAAATGGAGAAGGCAACTTCTCCATTTTTTTTATAAAGTTTTTGGTGTAATAAACTCCTTCAAAACTCCGCATCCGGGTTCAATATCTTCCCATTTATAAATATCAAGTTCAATATGTGCGACTCCTGATGTTGGAACATTATCTATATTTTCATTGGCCAGCATATTTAAAAAACCTGTAGTTCCCGGATTGTGGCTAACAATCATTATGTGCTTAAGTTTTAAATTTTGCTCCATCAAAACTTCGAAATACTCGGACGTAGAACAAAGATATAATTCATCAACAAATTCAATTTTATCTTCAGGATATCCGATTTTTTCAGCTATTGTAAGGGCGGTTTGTTCGGCCCTAACAGCCGGACTCGAAATTATCAAATCCACTTTCGGAAGATTTTTTGCAATAAAATCTCCGATTTTCGGAGCATCATTCATTCCTCTCTCATTCAAAGGACGATCGAAATCAGATAAATCATTATCCCAATCTGATTTAGCATGACGAACTAAAGTCAAAAGTTTCATTTTCTTTAAAATTCTTGATTTTTTTAATTATTACTTGATTTACTATCACATAAATATGATTAAATTATCATTTAACTCGAAGTTTTTGCCCAATTTGTAAAGTGGTATTTTCACTTATTCCATTGATATTACAGAGATATTGAACAGATACGCCATAACGTCTGGAAATACCCCACAGTGTATCTCCGCTTGCAACTGTATGGTATTGTGCTTGCGATAATTGTCGAACATGTTCGAACATTGAGGGCATTAATATCAATTTGTCGGAATAAAGTTCAAAAGTTTCTGGATTTATAAAACTAAGCGGATCAAAAGGATTGTCCTTATACCTAACTTCAAAATGTAGATGCGGAGAATATGATCTACCTGTACTTCCCCCCAATCCTATTGGTTCTCCGGCCTTTATAATCTGGTTGTTTTCGACATAACGTTTGCTCAAGTGAGCATAATAAGTTTCCAACCCGTTGAAGTGCCTGATAATGATCAAATTTCCATAACCACCTCTATTCCACCCGGAATATCTGACTACTCCATCAAAAGCTGCAACAACTGTATCGCCGATATTCAAATCAATATCTATTCCATTGTGATGCGAACCTCTTCGCCATCCAAAATTTGAATACAGTTTCCCCTTATACGGCATTGCAAAACCGAAGTTCTCAGTTACTAAGGCAATGACAACAGTATCCTGAATTTTCGCAAAATCATAACTGCCGTATGCAAAAATATTTATTGTATCCCACTTTTCAGAAAAAACAATTGTAGAATCAAGTTTTAATTGTTTTTCTCTGATAATATATTCATAAGTGGCTAAGGAATCTTGTTTTTTCAATTCTGCAATAACATAATCATGATTTTCGTATTTCCACGTATAATCATCGAAAATAAGAACAGTATATCCATTTATTTCGGACTTACCAATGATCTTTGATGAATTCTGTGCCTTCAACTTCGGCTGAAACAGAAAACAAATCAAAAATAATAATGTAAAAACTTTAATCATCAAAAAATTTTTCGCAAAAAAAATAAAACTTTCAAAATAAACAATATGTTTACTAAAAATTCCTGTGATTTCTGCCAAAACCTTGTCGTTTTAGAGTTTCATGTACGTTAATTTCGGTTTCGTTCACCAAAAAATCTCCAATCGGTTGTATTAGATCAGGGCTGTCTAAATTCGGATTTTTAATTTTTGGCGAAACCGGATATGCATTCAAAATGTCTGATTCAGGAGGCTCGAGCATATCGGTTACGTCTGTCAATGCTAAAGATGGATTTAACCACTTGTCCTCATCGGCTGGTTTTAGAATTACAGGACAACGATGATGCGGTATTTTTCTCATAAATTCATTGGCTACAGTTGTTATAATAGAATATCCTCTTATAATTTGCCCTGTTTGTGGATTTTCCCAATCATCATATATGCCGGCAAAAGCAAATGGTCGTTGTTTATTTCGCAGGAATACTACATAAGGTTTAGATAAACCTTCCTGAGTAGTTCCTTCAATAAAGGCATCGGCTATCACCAAACATCTTTTGTGGCGTATTGATTTTCGAAAAGCCGGCTTCAAAATTATATCTTTGGCTCCTTTGTAATTGCAATCATTTTCTTGATTTCGGTCTCCTTCGGCTCGAGCATTGAATAAATACATCGTTTTTTTTGACCAATGTGGTGTCAGTCCGAAAATTGCACTTTCAATTTTTTTAACATTTTCATTTGTAATAATCAATCCATTTTTCCCGGGCGAAATGTTATAGAAAGGGTTAAAATTTATATTATCAGAAATCCGAGCATTAAATCTTTGCTCAATAACCTCGAGTTTTTGCACTAAAATATATCTGCCACACATAAAAGTTTGTTTTTCTAAATCAAAATAATAAACAAATTTACATTAATATTGCAAGCATGAAAAAACAAAATAAAGCATATCTTTTTGCACTGTCTGCTGTTCTTTGCTGGTCAACGGTTGGAACGGCATTCAAATTAACTCTCCAATACCTTGATAATTTCAACATGTTGTTTTGGGCAGTGCCTTTTGCAATTTTTATTGTTAGTATTTTTCTGTTTTTTGAAAAACAAAAATTTAAACTGTTAACTTTTAAAGAATTCTTGTTTTCGGCAATTGGAGGTTTTTTAAATCCATTTTTTTATTACCTGATATTGTTCAAGGCTTATGATGTGCTGGCGGCTCAGGAAGCTCTAACGCTTAACTATTTATGGCCTGTTGTTCTGGTATTACTCTCAATTCCTGTTTTAAAACAAAAGATAAACTTTATCGGAATTTTTGCCTTATTGATTTCATTTTTCGGAAGTCTTTTTATCGCAACACATGGTAATGTTTTTTCTCTCAGTTTTTCAAACTCTTACGGTGTATTTCTGGCAATACTGAGTACTTTTATCTGGGCTGCCTTCTGGCTGTTAAATCTTTTTGATAAAAGAAACGAAAGCACAAAACTTTTCTATAATTTTAGTTTGGGAATGATTTACTTAATTATTTACGGAATAATTACTCAAAAAATTAAAATTCCTGAATTTTACGGCTTAGCAGGGGCTGCTTACATCGGGATTTTTGAAATGGGCTTGACCTTTTTTCTCTGGTTAAAAGCCTTATCGCTTTCGTCGAATACAGCAAAAGTTTCAAATCTTATTTTTCTGTCTCCGTTTATTTCCTTGATAATAATTTCTGTAGTTTTAAAAGAATCCATTTCATATTCAACAGTTGTTGGATTAATTTTAATTATCAGCGGAATACTCATTCAAAGATTTTACGGTTCTCAAAAAGAATGTGATACTAAAAATGTCGGGTAGAATTTTTCATGTAATTTGCCACCAAACAAACGTGAACAGGAATTATTTCAACAAGGTCCCCAACATGAAAGTTTCTAACATTACAAGTACTGATTTTTATTATTCCATGTTCTTGTGATAAGGATATCAGGTTTTCGTCAATATCTGTTTTTAAATTATTTGAAATATGCGAAATTGCTTTTCCAAAAATATTTTGACCTCCCCAATCCAGAAATTCTTTTCCAAAGTGAACAGAACCACCGTGTATGACAATTTCGTTTCTACCTTCGTTAATGTCAACAACCGGACAAAAAACCGAGGCAGCGATATCATCTAATTTACAAACCTGCTTTTGCAACATCATTAAATCATAATACACAAAATTTCCGGGTCTTATTTCATCTATATCGTTAAAATTTCGGAATACAGAACATGACGGAGTATCCCCAATTGATAACAAAGGCGAATATTCTGAAAAACGAACCTTTAGTTTTCTTAACTTTTCATACGATTTCGATGCGGTATATAAAATTTCATTTTTATCTTTACAAGAATAAGTTTCGCCTGTGTGGGATAAAAAACCTTTGAAAACAAGATTCTCTGAATTAGAAATATTTTCTAACATTTTTTCTATTGAGTTGAAATCATCAAAATCAATTCCACTGCGATTTTGACCTGTATTTATTTCAATCCAAGCATTTGCTTTTATATTTTTAAATTTAGAAACCAACTGCAACGATTCTAGATTGGAAAAACATAATCCTAAAACAGTATTTTTAACCAATATGTTCAAATTTCGCTGCTCTCTGACATTAACCGAGAAAGCAATAGTAATGTCGCGAAATCCGAATTGTCTGAAAAAAAGAGCCATCTCAACGGAAGAAACCGTAATTTTTTCTATTCCAAAATTTTTAAAAATTTTTGCAGTAAAGGCATTATTATGCGTTTTAAAATGAGGTCTGAAAACACAATTCTCAGGTAGTCCTTTCATCATATTTTCAATATTTTTGATTACCTGAGAAGTGTTTACAACAAAAGTAGGTGATTTAATTTTAGAATATTTAATCATTTTAAATTAAATTAATAGGTTAGTTTTTTCCCTTCTCCCCAACAAAATTATCGGATTTGTTTTTAAACAAAATATTAAAAGATGTTAGACTACCATAACATCTTGTAATATATTGTTGACATGCTATTTTTTCATCCTCGGGCAAATTACTGGCATTCACTTTTTGCTCCAAAACTCGCAGTCTATCACGAATCATAATGATTTTGTTAAAGAAAGTTGCAATTGGCATTTCATAAGTTTTTAAATCTCCACTGCCTGGCTTTAAAATTATAGTTCCTCCTCGCCATTTATCTGCGATATGAACGGTTTCCTGAATATCAGAAAAATTACGCAATATATTAATCAAAGTTTGTTCAATAATTTCCATGCTTACCAAATCATCAGGTTGCTCAATTAAATCAAGCACTTCAATATCACTACTTGTTTTTAAAATCTCACGCATCCCAAAATCTTGGAATGTAATAATATATGAAGCTGTTTTTACCTGAACAACAACACCAAAACCATATTCCTTGTGATTAACTCTTGACCCTGGACCCAATAAATATTTATCATCAATCATATTATATTTTTTTTAACAAAAATATATTTTTTTTAAATAATTATTTCGTATTTTTGCAAAGTGTAAAAATGATTTTAAATTTTAAAACAAAAATATATGGAAATTAAAATTTTAGGTCCCGGATGTCCCAAGTGTAAACAACTTCACCGATTAGTAACATCAGTTGTCGAAGAAAATAACATTAATGCAACAGTATCAAAAGTGGAAGATATAGTAGAAATAATGAATTATGGGGTTATGGTTACTCCCACTTTAATTATTAATGACAAAATTGTAATGAAAGGAATAGTACCTTCAAAAGAAGAATTAAAAAGAAAATTAGAAGAATTTTTAAATGGATAAAGTAGAAAAATATTCCGAAGATATTATGCTATTAGCAAAATATGCTAAAGTATTAAGTCATCCTGCAAGAATTTTTATTATAAAAGAATTATTAAAGATCAATTCGTGCTGTTATAGTTCCAACATAGTTGAAAAAATTCCAATTCAACGTTCAACATTATCTCAACATTTAAAAGAGCTAAAATATGTTGGATTAATTAAAGGCGAGGTAGAACCACCCTTTATTAAGTACTGTTTAGATAAAGAGAATTGGGAAAAATGTAAAAATATTATAAATCAATTTATTAACGAATAATTCAAAAACTATGAAAAAATTATTATTTACTAATTTAATTTTATTAGTGTCAGTTATAATGTATTCTCAGAATGCAGAGTTTTATTATTTTAAAGCCAATCTTTCATGTTGCCAAGCTAGAGCTTGTAATGCTTTGGAAGGAGAATTAAAATCTCTAATTGAGACTAGCTTCCCCAAAGGAGATGTGAAATTTAAAACAATTATGATCGCCGACGAAAATAATAAAGATATTATAAATAAATATCAAGCAAAATCTCAAACCTGCATTTTAATAGTAAAAAAACGCAATTCTGAATTTTGGTATGATATGACTCCTTTTGTGAAAAAATATCAATATGCAAAAGAAGATGAAAAAAAACTTCGTGGACAAGAACTAGTTTTAGAAATTCAAAAAAATATAAAATTAAAGAAGAAACATAATATTTAATACATTTTTATGATTGAATACTTACAAAATATTGCCTATAATTCTGATTTTCCAATACCTGCTGCATTTTTTCTCGGTTTATTAACAGCAATAAGTCCATGCCCATTAGCAACAAATATTTCTGCTATTGGTTTTATTAGCAAAGATCTTGAAAATAAAAATAAAGTTTTTATTAACGGCATATTTTACACAATTGGACGTTTGGTAACATATACTTTATTGGGAATTATATTAATATCTATTTTAAAACAAGGTGCCAGCATATATAAAATTCAGAGATTTATAAATAGTAATGGGGAATATTTTATTGGACCTATGCTCTTAATTTTTGGTATTTTTATGCTCGACCTAATAAAAATAAAATTACCATTTTCATCTGGAAAAATATATAATTTAAGTCAAAAATTTACAAAAGCCGGAAAATTAAATTCTTTTATTTTAGGGATTCTGTTTGCATTAGCATTTTGTCCATATAGTGGTGTTTTATATTTTGGTGCATTGATACCATTATCCTTAAGTGCTTCATCTGGGTACTTTTTACCATCAATATATGGAATTGCAACAGGAATACCAGTAATTATTTTTGCTTGGATTTTAGCTTATAGTGTAACTAGTATCGGTAAAGCCTATAACAACATTAAAACTTTTGAGCTTTGGTTTAGAAAAATTGTAGCGTTAGTATTTATTTTTTTTGGATTATATTACTTTAAAATTTTTTTTATATAATAACTTAAGATGGAAACAAAAAAAGAATTAAAAATTTTAGTGTGGATAATAGTTTTGTTTTTAACAGCATTCTTCTTACCAATTGAAAGTGCTAGATTTAATGAAGCCATTTATGCTACGTTTGATTTAATTAAATGGTATGCCCGCGAACATGTTATTCTATGTTTATTACCAGCTTTTTTTATTGCAGGAGTTATTTCAATTTTTATAAGTCAAGCCTCTGTAATAAAGTATTTTGGGGCAAATGCTAAAAAATGGATTTCTTATACAGTTGCAGCCGTTTCTGGAACTATTTTAGCCGTTTGTTCATGCACAATTTTACCTTTATTTTCCAGTATTCATAAAAGAGGTGCTGGATTAGGTCCTGCAATTGCATTTCTTTATTCTGGTCCTGCTATAAATATTTTAGCAATAATTTTAACCGCGCGCATATTAGGTTTTGAAATGGGCATTGCCAGAGTTGTGGGAGCAGTATCATTTAGTGTTATCATTGGATTAATAATGGCTTTAATTTATCGAAAAGAAGAGAATATAAAAAAAGAAGAGCAAATGAATCTTGTTAGTCCACCTGAAAAACGCCCATTATGGCAAACAGCATTACATTTTTTCACTCTGGTATTAATTCTAGTATTTGCAAATTGGGGAGCACCAAATAATGGTCAAACATCAGGAGTATGGTATAATATATACTCAAATAAATGGCTCATAACATCAATATTAAGTATTGTTCTAATGTTTTCATTAATTTATGTGCTCAAAATTAAATGGCAATGGGTAATTGTTGCTGGTAT
This sequence comes from uncultured Bacteroidales bacterium, assembly GCA_937982115.1. Taxonomy (GTDB): domain Bacteria; phylum Bacteroidota; class Bacteroidia; order Bacteroidales; family ML635J-15; genus Bact-19. Next base: position 58,820 of record CALJNE010000004.1, read on the forward strand.
TATTACAGCCACATCTGGGATAATATCTTTTAATTTAATCGAAAACACTAAAATTGCTCCACTAGTCCCAATGATTATTGGAATCATTTCTTTAAGTGTTATAACAATTTTTGATAAAAATGATGAAGATAATAAATCATGGACAATAACCAGTTGGGATTTTATGAAACAAATAATGCCTTTACTTGCTTTTGGGGTTATTATTGCGGGATTCCTTCTAGGTTCTACTCATGATAATGTAAAAATTTCAGGAATAATTCCTGATGAATGGATTCAATCTTTAGTTGGAGGTAATAGCATTTTTTCTAATTTTTTTGCTTCGATTGTAGGAGCTTTCATGTATTTCGCCACATTAACAGAGGTGCCAATTTTGCAAGGATTAATTGCTTCCGGAATGGGAAAAGGACCAGCTTTGGCATTATTGTTAGCCGGACCATCTTTGTCATTACCAAATATGCTAGTTATTCGTGGGGTAATTGGAACGCAAAAAACTTTAGTTTATGTAAGTTTGGTTGTTATTATGGCTACTGTCGCAGGGTTAATTTATGGTTCTATATTTTAAATTATAAATTATAATTATGTTATTAAATAAAGCAAAATTATTATCATTTTTTTCTGGAAATGTTTATAGTATATCTCCCAAAGATGCATATAATCTTTGTATCGAAGGAATGATACTCGTTGATATTAGAGATAAATCCTTAGTGGAATTTAAAAAATTTGATGTTCCACAAATATTTTATTTACCTATAGAATCCATAGATTTAAATTATAATAGTCTTAACAATAAGGATATATATATTATTGCTGATTCTTCCGGTCTTTATAGTAAAGACATTACATTATTTTTAAATAAAAAAGGGTTTGATAATGTGTTTAATCTTTCAGGAGGAATTTTAGACTGGGAAAGAAGTGGTTTACCTGTAATTACAAATAATAAAGTAATGTTGTCAGGTTCATGTACGTGTCAGTTGAAATTTAGAAATTATAATGATAAGTCTTAAAAAATGAAAAATGGGAAGTAAAGAAACCTGTTTATGCGGAATAAGCGAATATATAGTGTTGTCATGTTCGGGAGCATGTGACCTAGGACAAATTACCGACATGGTAGCACGCAGATTAAGAGATAATGGGGTTAGAAAAATGAATTGTCTTGCTGCTGTTGGTGCAGGATTAGATGATTACATAGAAAATTTTAGAAAATCCAATTTATTAATGTTAGATGGGTGTAATTCATGTTGTGGTAAAAATACTCTCCTTAAAAATAATATAAATAACTTTATACATTTCAAACTTACAGACTTGAGACTTGAAAAATATAAAACTCCTATAAATGATGATATTATAAAAAAGGTTTATGATGAAGTAGAAATAATATATTAAAATTAAAATCATATGAAAAGAAAAAAACAGTACTTTAAAAAACTTGTATTTTTAGGATTTATATTATTAAATATAGTATTTTCATGTAAAAATACTAATAAAAAAGCCAATGAAAATGTCGAAGAATTTGGTTTCACTAAAAAAGCGACCATTGCTTATTTTCATGGCGATAGAAGATGTCCTACTTGTATAACTGTAGGAGATTTAGCAAAAAACACTTACGAAAGTTTTTTTAAAGAAAATCAAGATGTTGAATTTTATGAAATAAATATTGATAAAGATAATAATATAAAAATAGCTGAAAAATATGAAGTTGCCGGTTCAGCTTTGATAATAATTGGAAAAAATAACTTTCAAGATATCACTGGTTTTGCATTTAAAAATGCAACCACAAATCCCGAGTTAATTAAAAATAAAATTATTGAATTAGTAAATCAATATCTTGAAGATTAATTTTTTTAAAAATTATATCAATTATGAAAAAGATATTTTTAACAATCATAGTATTATTCACATTTTTCTTGTATGGAATTGCACAAAAACAAAATCCCAAAGTAATAGTTTATTATTTTCATGCAACACATCGTTGCAATACCTGTATTGAAATTGAAAACAAAACTAAATTAGTTTTGTTTCAAGATTTCAAAGATGAATTAATTAATGGCATAATACAATTTCAATCATTTGATTACGAAGATCCAACCAATCAAAAAATTGTAAAAAAATATTTTGCTTATGGGTCAACATTACTTCTGGTTTATCCAAGTGATGAGACAAAAAATGTTGAACTTACTGAAGTAGCATTTCAATATGTTGTAAATAAACCAGAAAAATTTAAAGAAATATTATCACAAGAAATCGAAAAGTTAATTCAAAGTAATTAAAACAAATTTTATGAAAATTTTAATACTATGTACTGGTAATTCTTGCCGATCTCAAATGGCACATGGATTTTTACAATCTTTTGATCCTGAAATAACTGTATGCTCGGCAGGGACAGAGGCAACAGGGAAATTAAATTCTAAAGCAGTAGAAGTAATGAAAGAAATTGGGATTGATATATCGCACCACACTTCAGACCCGGTTGAAAAATATCTTGATGATGAGTGGGATTATGTTATTACAGTTTGTGGAGGAGCAAATGAAAATTGTCCTACTTTTTTGGGTAAAGTAAAAAACAGGCTACATATTGGATTTGATGATCCAACATATTCAGTCGGTAGTGAAGATTTCATTATGTCTGAATATAGAAGAGTAAGAGACGAAATAAAGGATGCTTTTTGGAAATTTTATTTAAATAATATTAAAAATAAAAAATAATATGGGAACAAAAAAAATAGCATTTTTTGAAAAATACCTTACTGTATGGGTTGCTCTTTGTATTGCTGCAGGAATTGTAATAGGTTATTTTGCTGGTGACAAAATAAAGTTTTTAACTGAAATGGAAATATTTAATGTAAACATTCCTGTTGCTATACTGATTTGGTTAATGATTTACCCAATGATGTTGCAAATAGATTTCACCAGTTTAAAAAAAGTAGGAAAAGAACCTAAAGGGCTCATTTTAACAGTTGTTGTTAACTGGTTAATTAAACCCTTTACTATGGCATTTTTTGCCTGGATATTTTTTACAAAAATATATGCTGCCTTTATAGATCCATCACAAGCTGGAGAATACATAGCAGGAGCTATCCTATTGGGTGCAGCTCCGTGTACGGCTATGGTTTTTGTTTGGTCTTATCTTTCTGATGGAAATCCTAATTATACTCTTGTACAGGTATCGGTTAATGATTTAATTATTTTAATTGCTTTTGTTCCTATTGTAGGACTTTTATTAGGAATAACAGATATAAGAATACCATACGAAACTCTTGCTACAAGTGTTTTAGTTTTTGTTGTCATTCCTCTTTTAGCTGGATATATTACAAACAGAACAGTAATTAAACAAAAAGGTGAAGAATGGTTGAAAAACAAATTATTACCTAAAATAAGACCTTTTTCAATCGGAGCATTACTTGTAACTTTAATTTTATTATTTGCTTTTCAAGGAGAAATAATTACTCAAAAACCATTCATCATATTACTTGTTGCGATACCTCTAATATTACAAACCTATTTTATTTTCTTAATAACATGGCTTATTGGAAAATACATCAAACTCCCCTACTCCATTTGTGCCCCTGCTGCAATGATAGGTGCAAGTAACTTTTTTGAACTTGCAGTAGCTGTTGCAATAGTGTTATTCGGATATCAATCCCCTGCCGCAATGGTTACTGTTGTTGGAGTACTGGTTGAAGTTCCTGTAATGTTATCGTTAGTAGCTTTTGCTAATAAAAATAAATATTAATAAAAATTCTAGGCATATCTTTACTCAATTACAATTTAATTTTGTCAAATAATTTTTATTGTAATTAAAAGCTAAATCTTTATAAATTTTATATATTCGATTTTATTAGCTTGATGTATTCGTATAAAATAGGTTCCAGTATTTAAAAAATCAATATTTATATTATAATTTGTATTTTTTAATTTTTCTTTAATCCATACATGACCTAACATATCAATAACTTCAATATCAATATTCTCAAAAATATTAAAATTAGAATAAATTCTTATCCATTCACTTGATGGATTTGGATAAATAAAAAATTCACTATTTTTATCGTTGATGTTATTAACTCCGTCCAGATCTATCCAGATATCATCAAGATAGAGGTTAAACATTTGAGCATTACTGTAACAATGAAATCCGAAATAATAATAATTATCTTCCCAAATTGGAAAATAAAGTGTTGATTGTTGATATACAGAATTTGTAATACCAAAAAAATCGCCAAGCAATACATTCATAGCCTGATTAGTTTGTTGGGTACCTAACATTACTTTAAAATTTTCGGGCCAGTAATCTGACTCAACTCTGTAAAAAAAGCTAAGTTTATAAATATACCCACTTTCAAGCCATACACATTTGGAAATTAACCAATCATCTGCCGGAAGAAAATCATTATAAATATACCTTACACATCCATTTCCAGAATTACAATAAAAACTCATATTTTGAATATATTGCCATGTTTTATTATCGTTATTCAAATCTTCAATTAACCAATTCTCATAATCATCCGAATTTTCAAATCCTACAAAATAAGGAATCGTTGAACTAGCAATGTTTTTAACAAGAGTATTTATTGTATCGTTCTCCGAGTTAACATCTCCAGGATAATCAATCCATACTTTGATGTAATAATCTCCATATTCGCTTAAATCAGCAAGTGTATTAAAACTATATGTAACTATTTCGTTAGGTAGTATCTGAGACTCAAATAATTCCTCAACTATATTACCATTATTTATTTGATATTTTAAAGAAATATTTGATAAAATATTGGAACAATAATTTCTAAATTGAATAATCACTTCTTCATTTTCTAAATCACAAGCACTTATGGGATTTATAATATTTTCTATCATTAAATCTGTTTCGTTCAGCTCTTTTATTTCAAAATTATTTATTGCAAAACTAAGCATATTAGCCTCACTTGTTAAATGAAAACCAATGTTATAAGTTGATGTTTCTGGCACTAAAAATACTGCTTCAGCAACATTCCATTCTAAGTTATTAACATTATACAAAAATACTAAATCTTGTAAAATAAAATCTATTTCAGGCTTTGAACACAGAAATACTGACAAAATATGTTGCCAGAATATTCCAGAAGTTTTATAATCAAAAGTCAATTTATATAATTTTCCTTGCTCTAAATTTAGGCATCTGGAAAACAACCATTCATTAGCCTGATTGGAATTTGAATTATAAACGCCTAACACATTGCTATTGTTAATTATCCATTTATTTCCATCAGCATTATTATCAATAATAGACCAACCATAAAAATTTTCTTCCTCATTACTTGAAAAAGGTATCTCAGCACATGGTACATTTATTATAGTTTTATAAACAGTATCATTGATTTTGTATTGATCTCCTGAAAAATTTACATAAACCTTCAAATCATAAGAGTTTGAAGTGTTTAAAGAAAAGTCAAAAGGAGTATTAAATTCATAAACAGTAGTTTCGCCCCTTTCCAAAGTTACATTTATAACTTCATTTACCACATAAGAATTATCTACAACATAGGTAACCGGAATATTGCTAACTGGCAGCATGCCATAATTGCTAATTGATACTTTTATGTACGAAGGCTCAGTAAAAGTTTGAGATGTGGGACTTATAATTTCTTTTACAGTAATATCGTAATCAGGCGATGGAAAAATATTTATAATAGCATAATGATTTTGTGGAAAAAGATTATCTTCTAACAAATAAAAAGCACCAGGCGAATCCCATCCCCAATTAAAATGAAAATAATCATCAAGATCATATCCATCAACAACCCAAGCATGTAACAAAGGAAATAAATTTGATTGACCAACATAGAGTATCGGAATGGCATTATCAATTTGGTTTCTTAATAAATTCTTCCAATCCTGAGACGAATAATTATAACTAAAAACCAATTCTGAATTTAAAGAATATAAAAAATAATTGTCAAAAGCATTCGTAGAAACTCCTGAACCTGATTCGCTGGGACCATAATTCATTTCCATTGCGACTCCACAATGATACATTAGTTGAGCTACAGCATGATTTTCATCAAAAAGTTGATCTTCCATCAATACCCATTGGTATTGAGTGTTCTCAAAATCTACATAAAGATTACCATAAACAGGATGATTATATGAATGTGAGCCTGAGCCAAATTCAGGATAATTCCAGTATTTCATTATCTGAGCCATTGCTGTTGCTACGCAACCAGTAACCACGTGTCCACAAGGTCCGTAACTATCTTCAGGACAAAAAGAATTGTAATAACATCCTTGCCCCCACGAGGTTGTTAGTAAATATGAGTTTTTAGTAACATTAATTTTAAACTCTCCGTTTTCAAGTTTATTCCAAGATTCGTGTTTCCCTTTATAAATGAAATCAGATTGAGAAATAGCCTTATTCATACCATCAGCAATATATTTCCACCAATATCTTTCAGATTCAGAGCATTTTTCTAAATCAAATGTTCCTTCCTTACTATAAGCAAAAACTGCAGGAAATCTAAAATCATTACAAAAAACCACAAAACCCCCGTCACGAAAATTGAATGCCTTCAAAAGTTGAACATTTTCAACTGAAATATCCTGCTGATTTAAAATACAATCTTCACACTTTGAGTAAAAATTCACTTCATAAAAAACTTTTGCACATTTCTCGAGATCTTTATTTTCTATTTTTTGTGAAAATGCTACAAATGCAGTAAGAATTAAAGTTAAGATTGATAATATTTTCATAATTTATATTTTTTAGTTATTATTAGACGAAGTTTATAATAAAAAGATGTCTCATTAAATGAGAGATCTTTAATTTTTTATAAAAAAAATATGAAAATTATAATCCCAAAACACCTTTACCTTGCTTAAACACAATATCTTTGGGGATATTTGCTTCAGCAATTCTGTCGAGATCTTTTTGAAGTTCTTCGCCAACCTTTCCTTTCGACTCAACCCATTGTTTAGCTGCTGCTTTATCACCATTTCCTTGAATTACAAGAATATCATTAACCATATCAGCAATTGCTTTTTTCATTTTTTCGAAGTCAACGCTATATTTACCGGTTTCAGAATTTCTTGAGAAAGCTCCTTTATCGAGTAAATAATAAAATTCCATCATATTAGCTTTTCCATGTGAACTTGCAACTCCAAAACGTACGGAACGGAAAATTCCGGCAAGGAAAGTAACATAGTTATCCATTAAATCCTTTCCGGGAAACTCGCCTTTCTCGTATAATTGAGTTACCATATACAAACCTGCGATATCAGCTTTTGCTTCTTCAATTGGGCTGTAATATTCTTCGAGAGCTTCACGAACAGATTTTTTGCCGTCAATAGTATATTTTACACCAAGACCGTGGGCTACTTCGTGGAACATAACATTTTGAAAGAAAGCATCTTCAAATTTTATATGTTTTAGTTGAGTTTCGTCAATTAAAAGATTTGCAATTGGAACAAGAATTTTATCAAACTTAGCCTGCATAGCATTTTTTAACTGTAATTTTCTGCTGCCCTTAGCTTCATGAACTCTGGGATCGTTTGGTAAATTTATCGCTATATTTTTACTTCCGGCATTGCAATCTCCTCCATAATAGACTACATAATAAACATTCATATCGCCTGATGAAGCTGGTTTTTCTTTTTTATATTTAGGATCAACAGGTAAGCCGTTTTGTAGTTCTGGCAGCACATCGTTAAAATGTTCAATTTTTTTGCTCCAATCAAGATCTTTTATTAAAACCTGTCCTGAATGAGCTGCTTTAATACCTCTAAAACCATCTTCGTAACTTTCAATAGGACCAACAACAAAATCAATAACATTTGTTTTCATATCCATCCAGGCGAGATCACTGGCGAGATAATCGTCTGTTCTTAGTGCTTCGGCTCTTAAGCTGAGATATTTTTTCAAACCTTCATCTTCGGCAAGTGCGGCTGCTTGGTCGAGTAATTCAGCTGCTTTATTAATTTGTTCTGCATATTCTTCATGATACCATACACATTTAAGATTACCTTGTTCGTCACGACGAATCAAAGTGTACCAGCTCATTTTATTAGGATCTTTAAATGAATCAAATTCTTCATCTGTAATATCCTGTGGATAATAATTTGCACCTTTTGGTTTTTCGCCAAATCCTTCAATAAAAGGTTTGTTGCCATTCAATCTATCCCAAGGTCCATAGTTTATCATAACATATTTCTTTGCCCATTCATTCTTTATTCCAGCCAATAATGTTTCTTTATCACCAAAAGCATCTTTCCAAAAAAGTTCATCCATTATGTCGGCAACATCAATTAATATTCTTAGAATTTCAAGTTCATTAGCCGATAATTTACTAATGTCAGCAGTTAGTTCAACTTCTGCATAGTTTTTTACAAGTTTTTCCATTTCAGAAATATTTTCCGGTTGGTTAACTTTCTGTTTTTTCTCCCCGCATGAAATCACGGTTAAAAACAAAATCAAAATGATAGAAAACAAATAAAAAAATCTTTTCATTTTAAAAAAATTTAATGAGTTAAACATATAATTATTCACCGCCAAGATAAGCAATTAGAACCATCAGACCGATAACAGCAAGAACCACAAGAGCAATCTTCCACCAACACCATGGTCTTTCACCTTGAACTTTGCCTGTTCGACCATTTACGATAAATCTGTAAACCTTATTTTTAAATCTGTATGCGGATATCCATATTGGCAATAAAGTGTGTTTGAAAGTTATATCTGAATAATGCACCTGCATCCATGTAATTCGTTGATGATCTCCTCCGATTTGACGTTTTATAGCTTCACGAATAGGAGTATCCATTCTTTGTTTAGCAATTTCAAATCCTTCTTTAAGTCCCACGGCATAACTTTCGGCTTTAAATCCCGAAAGGAATTTTTCGTCAAACGGAACAAGATTAGTAAGATCCCAAGGTTCAAGTTTTTCGGTTTTCTCGCGAGGTAAAGATTTACTGGCAAGAACCAGAACATCGTCGAAAAATAGACTTATGCTTCCGGAGACATTTGTCCAACGAGTTTTTTTAACCTGACGAGTTTGAGTTTTTCCGTCACTGCCGGTATAAGTTTCTGTAACATAATAATCATCCCCGCGTTGACCTTTATATTGAGTATAGGTATTTGAATCGTAAGTCCAGTATGGCAGATAAACCCCGGCAAGTTTTTCGGCTTGAGAGGCATACTTCTTTAACCCCGGAGGAGCAAACCACAATTTTTTTAACCATTTATGAAAAGAATCCAACGCCTCCTTTGAACTAACTTTAAAGGGCAACAGTGATTTTGGTTTAATTTGTTTAATTGTCTTTTCATTTTTAACTATAAGTTTATTACCGCAAAACGGGCATTCCGCAGAAACAACATTTGCCTCCAGTGTAGTAACAGCTCCACAAGCCTCACAAGCGATGGTGTGAACTTCCTCCATTGCATCACCGCCTGTTTCAAGCTCGCGAAGAACGGCATCAAAATCAAGTTCTTCAATAGTTTCGGCCTTAATTTCTATTTCATTTACAGTACCGCAATATGGGCATTTAAGAGTTGTTGTTCCCGGTTCAAATTCTAATTTTGCTGCACAATTTTTACAAACAATATCTTTCTGATTTGTTTCGGTTAATTGAGGATTAAAACTGTTATCTTCCATAAGTTTTTTTTTAACAAAAATAGTTTTTAATTCCAAAATTTAAAAAAATCATGTTTATTTGCAAAGAATTTAGAGACTTAAAACGAAATATTTTATTAACATTTAACTCTAATTTTTCGGCTAATTCAAATGCTTTCGGAATGTTGAAAACTTTTTTTTGCATAAAATTGATAAAAAAAACAAAAAATATTTGGCTAATTCAATAAAAATGTTGAATTTTGCAGTCCAAAAATTTTCAAAAGATTTAAAATAGAAATTATGGCTCGGGTTTGTCAAATAACAGGAAAAAAAGCGATGGTTGGGAATAATGTTGCTCACTCCAACCTTAAAACAAAAAGAAGATTTAATGTAAATCTAATGAAAAAACGTTTCTTTGATGAAGAAACTCAACAATGGATAACTTTGAGAGTAAGTGCAAAAGGCATACGCACAATCACAAAAAAAGGATTGGCAGCAGCTCTTAAAGAAGCCAGACAAAAAGGTTATATTAACTAATTTTTCGGGAGGAAAAAGAAATGGCAAAAAAATCAAAAGGCAATAGAGTTCAGGTAATTTTAGAATGTACCGAACACAAAGAATCAGGAATGCCGGGTATGTCAAGATACATTACCACCAAAAACAGAAAAAATACTCCTGATCGTTTAGAATTGAAAAAATACAATCCAATTCTTAAGAGAGTTACAGTACATAAAGAAATAAAATAATAATTTACTGATATGGCAAAGAAAGTTGTTGCAACATTGAAAAAAGGCGACGGAGTTGTACTCGCAAAATGCATAAAAATGGTGAAAAATCCGGAAACCGGTAATTACCAATTCAAAGAAGCTATCAAGTTAAAAGAAGAAGCAAAAGATTTTTTTAACGCAAAGTAAAAAATATTCTAATGTTAATTTTTGAAAACATCTCCTGATGAGTAGATGTTTTTCTTTTTTTTATTATACCATAATTATAAAGATTTTACCGAACTTGGAGAAAATAATCAAAAGCTTTTGTTGGGTTTAAGCGTTTTTTTAACTTTGTAAAAAAAATACAATGGGAATTTTTGGATTATTTAATAAAGAAAAAAAAGAAAAACTTGATAAAGGATTAGAAAAAACCAGATCAAGTTTTTTTGATAAGCTCAATAAAATATTATTTTCAAAATCAACAATTGATTCCGAAGTTTTAGACGAACTGGAAGAAGTGCTAATATCTTCTGATGTAGGAGTTGAAACCACAATCCGTATTATTGAAAGATTAGAAAAAAAGGTTAAAACCGAAAAATACACCGGTCAGGAAGAATTAAATAACTTACTTAGAGATACAATAGCTTCGTTGCTTGAAGAAAACACAAATAATGCACTTGACGATGAAAGTATTCTGGAGAAAAATAAGCCCTACGTTATAATGGTGGTTGGAGTAAATGGAGTAGGAAAAACCACAACAATAGGGAAACTTGCATGGAAATTTAAGCAATCAGGAAAAAAGGTTGTTATTGGAGCTGCAGATACTTTCAGAGCCGCAGCAATAGATCAACTCCAGATATGGGCAGAGCGTACAGGAGCGATTTTAGTTCGACAGAATATGGGTTCCGACCCTGCATCAGTAGCATACGACACTATCAATCAGGCAAGAAAAGCCGAAGCTGATGTAGTAATTATTGATACTGCAGGACGCCTTCACAATAAAATAAATTTAATGAACGAACTCTCTAAAATCAAGAGGGTCATTCAAAAAGTTATTCCCGAAGCTCCACATGAAGTACTATTAATATTAGATGGCTCAACCGGTCAAAATGCTTTTGAACAGGCAAAACAATTTACTAAAGCAACCGTAGTTACTGCTCTTGCAATAACAAAACTAGATGGTACGGCTAAAGGAGGAGTTGTAATCGGAGTTTCGGATCAATTTAAAATACCTGTTAAATACATTGGTATCGGCGAAGGTATAGATGATTTAGAGATTTTTAACAAACGCGAATTTGTTGATTCTCTATTTAAAAAATAAACTATTATTACACCACTCTGCTGAGTTTAATCATATTAGTTCTATCCTTAGCAGTTATTGGAGTGCTGGCAACGTGAATCACAAGATCTCCTTCTTTAACTAAGCCTTGTTGTTTTAAAATATTTATAGAATAATCTATTGCATGGTCAATAGAGTCAAACAGAGGAAAATAAAATGTATTTACTCCCCACAGAAGCGGCAATTGTCGTAACAAATCTTTATTGGCAGTGAAGGCAAAAATTTCAGCTTTCGGACGATGCGAAGAAAGTCTTACTGCAGTTCGTCCCGAAAATGTGAATGGAATAATGGCTTTGGCATTTGTTTGTTGAGCCATAACACAAGCGTTGTAACATATAGAATCCGGCAAAAATTCATTTGAACAGACATCGGGTTGATGATTTTTAAAATAAATATCACAATTTGCTTCGGTATAATCAATAATACTCTGCATTGCTTTTATGGAATCTACCGGAAATTTTCCGACAGATGTTTCACCGCTAAGCATTAGAGCATCAGCACCATCTAGTACAGCATTGGCAACGTCGGTTGCTTCGGCACGAGTTGGTCTGAAATTTGTAATCATGCTTTCCAGCATTTGAGTAGCAATAATAACAGGTTTAGACGCCAAAATACATTTTTCGACAATAGTTTTTTGAATTACAGGAACACTTTCAAAACTTAATTCCACTCCAAGATCCCCTCTAGCAACCATTATACCGTCGGCTTGGCGAATAATTGCATCAAGATTTTTTACAGCTTCGCCTTTTTCAATTTTTGCAATTATGTTGATTTTTTTTCTAAATCCTGCAATATATTCTTTGAGGTATTCTATGTCGTTTACTGTTCTCACAAAAGATAGAGCTAACCAATCCAGATCATTATTCAATGCAAATAACACGTCTTGTTTATCTTTATCAGTGAGACTGGGCATACTGATTTTTGTATCGGGCAGATTTACTCCTTTACGGGAATATAAATCTCCGCCATAAATTACTTCAGCTTTAACCTTCGTGGATTTATCTGTTTCGACAACTTGTAATTTTATTTTTCCATCATCAATCAAAACAAGATCGCCAATAGCGACATCTTTTGCAAAATCAGGGTATGAAATAAACAACTCTCCTTCTTCACAATTTTTTGGGTCTGTAGTAAAAACAATGATCTCTTTATCAACCAATTTTCGAGGTTCATTATCAAGATCGCCAATTCGCAACTTTGGTCCTTGTAAATCACCTAATATTGCAACATTAACATCTAATTCAGTTTCTAACTCACGAATCAGTTTTATTATTTCGAGTTTATCCTGATGATTACCATGAGAAAAATTAAGTCTGAAAACATCCAATCCTGCCAGAATCATTTGACACAAGATATCTCTGTCCTTAGTTGCCGGTCCTAATGTTGCAATAATTTTTGTTTTTGAGCCTATAAACATATTTATAAAATTATATTTCTGCAAAGATACAAAAATGTTTCGGATTTGCTTTATTTGATTATGAAATTGATGTTTAGAAATTATTACGTTTTAATATAATTTAATTTCTTAATGAGCAGCTTAAATGTTTATTTTGTATAAATATTTTTAAAAAATATTATTGAAATACACATCTCAATCACAAAAAGACTATTTTTGAAAAAAAAGAAAATGAAAAGATTATTTATTATTTTCACACTATTATTGCTTTGTGCAAGTTTATTATGGGGACAATTTGTAAGTTCTGAACAAGCTGCAAAAATCGGAAAAAATTACATTTCTTATGCTTCAGTTGGATTTTCAGAAAAATCTCCAAAAACAATTGCGGATTTAAAATTAATTAACACCGAAAATCAAAATCCTGGAATTTATGTTATCAATTTTGATGAAGGAGGGTTTATTCTGGTTAGTGCCGATAGACGAGCTTATCCGATATTAGCTTATTCCTTTGAAGACAGTTTTGATACGGAAAACATGGCTCCTGCTACTCAACTCTGGATTTCAAAATATCTGGAGCAGTTTGATTTAATAATTACACAAAATATTGAATTGCCTGAGAATATTTCTGAGTTGTGGAAGCAAGTAGAATACGGAACACTAACTCCTCCACGTAACAACAGAGGCGTTCAAAAACTTATGAGTACAAAATGGAATCAAGACTATCCTTATAATTATTACTGTCCGTATCATCCTCAAGGTCCGGGACAAAGAGTATATGCGGGCTGCGTAGCTACAGCCATGGCTCAGATAATGAAATACTGGAATTATCCCGAAAATGGCAAAGGTACAGTATCGCATCACTGGGGAGAATATTTTTATATAAATTTAGATACCGTTTATTATGATTGGGATAAAATGACCAATGTGATAAATTCTTCAAGCCGAGATGCCATTGCTAAACTTATCTATCACAGTGGAGTTACAGCAAATATGAACTATTCACATACTGGCTCATCATCAACAATTGAAAATGCATTTTGGGGGCTCAGACAAAATTTCAGATATCGTCCGGGTGCTTTTATAAAAAACAAAGACAAGGTTGACGACCAAACCTGGAAATTCTTGTTAAAAGAAGACCTTGATAAATTACATCCTATACTTTACAGAGGAACAAACAACAATGGGGATGGTCATGCTTTTGTTTGCGACGGTTATCAAGACACTTCGTATTTCCATTTTAATTGGGGTTGGGGTGGATATTCTGATGGTTTCTATTATTTGGACCCGATTAATCCGCAGATGTCATTCAAATGGGGACAAGGAGCTGTTTTTAATATAACTCCTAATGATGCAGCTTACTGCTCTAATATTGAGTATAACCAGCCGGCATGGTCTTTTGACGATGGCAGCGGACCAAACTATTACTTCAACAATACAAATTGTAGCTGGCAAATCTCACTCGACACTTTGAATTTCTCAGTTATAAAAATTTATTTCACAAAATTTGATTTGTTAGAAGGTGATTATTTAAGACTTTATGAAGGAACAGACGAAACCGGAACATTAATAGGAAGTTATACCAGAGGAACAAATCCTCCTGCTCAAATAATCTCGAACAGCAATAAAATATTTATTAAATTTGAAACTAACGAAACCGGTCAAGCAAATGGTTGGGAAATTTCTTACGAAACAGTTCTAACAGGAATTAATTCTTTCAATGTAAGACATATTGAAATATATCCAAATCCTTTCACTGATTTATTATACCTCAAAGGTATCGAATCCGGGGCAAAAATTTCAATAAGCGACATTTCCGGAAAAACTTTAATTTCTCTTGATAATTATAATGGTAACGAAATTGATCTTTCAAATTTAAAATCAGGTATTTATATTTTAAACATCAGAGCAGAAAACTTAAACAAGAGTTTCAAAATAATGAAGAACTGATTTAGAAAATATTTAAAATAGAAAATTAAAAAAATATTAAAGCAAACATGCCCCAATAATTTACAAAAATTATAAATAAAACAACTTTCTGATGTAAAATTTTTAGATTGGATTTATTTATAAGAATAATATTTTTGCTTTTTGCAATCCCTGTTTATACATTTTTTAGGCTTAAATTACAGAATAGACAATAATTTTTTAATGCATAATTATGGTAAAAATAAGGTATTTTTTTGTAAATTCTTTGTGTTAATTTAAAAAAAATGATTTTTATTTCAAAATAAATTTATCTCCGGTTTTATTAACAATATCCTCTTTCCATTGAGGCGGATATCCAGGAAACATTGGAGATTTTGGAAAGCCGTAACCGTTTTCGATAAATTTTCCATCTATTTCGTGTTTTACGTTTCCATCAAGATATTTCACCAGAAGGAAGTTTCCAAATTCTTTCCAATAATCCACAACATTATCAGCCATATTACAGGAATAGTCTGTTAGAAATTCTTTTGCTTTTTGAGGATCGTTTTTAAAAAGTTCGAGAGCAGCAATTTCAATTGCAGGTTGATAATCAAAGAATTTTTGTTCCAGCATTTGTTGATGTTTTTCGATTTCAGGTTGAACTCTATCGTAAAACAAATATTTAAAATGAGCCACTCTGTTAAAAACCCAAAAAGCAGCGTCATCAACATAATTTAAAATACTTCCATAACCTTGAGCCCAGTTTTTAGCAGAATGTGTAATTCCGCAATAAAAAGGAACATACACGCAAGAACCTGCATCGTCAACACCAAACCAATAAATTCCACCTATTTCGTTGGGTAACCAATTTCGCATTTGAGCGACAAAAGAAAATCCGGTTTGTTGAGTAACCGTAACACGTTCGTTAAAATATTCTTTATCGTTGTATTTCCAGGTAAGAGGTCGCCAGCGATATGGTAAACCAAAAGGACCAGCTCCGGCATCTTTACTCATATCAAGTTCTGTTCCTTGAAGGTAATCTCTTTTAGCTGCAAACAAATCCGACACTTTCAGTTTTTTATCCGGCTTAATATAAAGGGGCAATCGCTGACTTAGATCATTACCGCAAGCAATATCCCAATATTTATTCATATCAGAGTTGACCCTGTTAAAGAAAGCCCAAACACGCAGTTCACAAAATCTTGCAGCTTCAAAATTCATGGGAGCATAAGCATCTGAAAAAGAAAATTCTTCATCTTTATCGTTAAAATAACCTTTACTTCTTGCAAAATCAATAACATCATAAGCGTAAATAACCTCAACTTCGGGATTAAAAATTTTTTCTAAATCCTTAGAAGTAATTGACTTAATACCATCACGAAGAGGAAATTTTGTAATGCGTGAATGATTGGCATGAGCTGAAACATATCCATCCGGAATTCTGACAGCAACAAAAACAATTCCTTTGTTTTTATTAACGTATTTTTTAAGTTTTTTATCATAAACCAATTCTGTTCCTTTGCCGATTATTTCCATTATCCACACTTCATTGGCATCGGCAATCGAGAAACTTTCTCCACTTGAGGCATATCCATACTCCTGAGTTAATTCGATAATAGTTTTAATTGCTTCGCGTGCATTTTTAGACCTTTGTAAAGCCAGAAACATTAAACTACCATAGTCAACAATGCCTGTATTATCGTGTAGTTCTTCCCTGCCACCAAAAGTTGTTTCGCCTATTGCAACCTGAAATTCATTCAAAAAACCAACAACTTTATATGTTTTTGATGCCTGAGGAATTTGTCCCAGAGGTTTGTTTGTACCCCTGTCGTATAAAGTAATAATTGTTCCTGCAGGCCAATCCCCACCCTGATGCCAATATAATTCTCCATAACGGATATGAGAATCTGCAGCATAGCTAATCATAGTTGACCCGTCATGACTTGCCCCCTTTGTTACAAGATAACTTGTGCAAGACTTTAATTCATTAGAAAACAAAGCAAAAATAAACCCGCAAACAAAAATCAATCTGATTAAATTTTTCATATCGTCAGCTTTTAGTATTTTTGAACAAATAAAGAAAAAATCTTTTTATTAACTAAATATTTGAATATAATAACGATGATAAATTTTAAAAGATACGTATTAAACAATGGTCTAAAAGTTTTGCTCCATAAAAACCCCACGACAAACATCACAGCCGTGAATTTGTTATATGATGTTGGAGCCAGGGACGAAAATCCTAATCGCACAGGCTTTGCTCATCTATTCGAACATCTAATGTTTGGAGGAACAAAAAATATTAAAGACTTTGATTTTGTCTTACAAAAAGCCGGAGGTGAAAATAATGCCTTTACGACTAATGACATCACAAACTACTATATCACCATCCCGCAAGAAAATTTAGAAGTTGCACTCTTTCTGGAAGCCGACAGAATGAACGAACTTGCATTTTCGCACAAAAGATTAAATGTTCAACGAAATGTTGTAATTGAAGAATTCAAGCAAAGATATTTCAATAAACCTTATGCAGATGTATCACTTTTCTTAAGACCATTAGCCTATAAGCTTCATCCTTATCAATGGTCAACTATTGGTAAAGAAATAAGTCATATAGCAGAAGCAAAATTAAGTGAAGTTAAAGAGTTTTTTTATAAATATTATGCTCCAAATAATGCAATACTTGTTGTTTCCGGAAATAATAACCCGGATAAATGTATTAAACAAATCGAAAAATATTTTTCAAACATTCCCGCTCGCAAAGTCCCGAAAAGAGATTTACCACAAGAACCTGTTCAAACCCAAAAACGCCATCTATTACTTGAACGCAAGGTTCCATCGGATGCAATATTTATGGCCTATCACATGTGTGGTCGTAGAGATAAAGAATACCATGCAACTGATTTGATTTCAGATTTGTTATCCAATGGAAAATCCTCCTTATTTGAAAGAATGCTTGTAAAAGAAAAGAAAATATTTTCGGAAATTGATGCCTACATACAAGGCTCATTAGATCCAGGACTCTTACTAATTAACGGCAATTTGTTGCCGGGAATAGATTTTGAAACTGCCGAATCAGAAATCAAAAATGTTTTAAATATAATTAAAACCGGAAACTTTGATGAAAGAGAGTTACAAAAGGTAAAAAACAAATCCTATTCGAATACTCTTTTTCAACTAAGTAAAAATCTTAATATTGCTACAGAGTTAGCATTTTATGAGCTAGTTTTCGGTGCAGAAAAAATAAATGAAATTGAACAAGACATAATGAATGTTTCAAAAAATCAAATTATCCAAATAGCAAATAATATATTGAATGACAACAATTTATCTGTGATTTATTATAAATCCATAAAATAATGTTTAATCTTTAAAAACCGAGAAATGAAAATTCCAAAAATAAAAGATCTTAAAAATATAAATTTCAAAAAGCCGGTGTTAGTTTTGTTGAAAAACGGCATAAAGGTTTATTTGTTTGAGGATACCGAAAGTAAAGTATGTAAAATTGATTTTATTTTTAAAGCAGGAACAGAATATCAGGATAAAACTTATCTGGCAGGATTTGCAAACAATCTTATCAGAGAAGGAACTAAAAACATGAATCCGGAACAAAATGCAGAATTTTTTGATTTTTACGGGAGCTATGTTCAAGGTTTTATAAATCCTTTTACAGCAGGCATAAGATTATTAGCTCCAAATAAGTTCCTTCTGGAAGTATTACCTCAATTTAGCGAGTTAGTTATAAATCCTCTAATTCCTGAAAATATTTTCGAAATACTGAAAACCAAAACTAAAGAAAAAATAAAAATTGATTTAATACAGACAAAACTCAGAGCTCACAAAGAATTGATGTCCTTAATTTTTGGTAGAAACCATCAACGCTCTATCCTTCCAAGCGAAGAATTAATTGAAGAACTGACACTTTCTGAAATTAAAAACTTTGCTGAAAAATTTTATACAAAAGGAAATATAAGAATTCAAGTTTCGGGCAAAATCGAAGATGCTTTAATTAAAAGTCTTGATGAAAATATTGGAAGCCAGGATTCATTTAATACTTTTGAGCCTGTAATTATAAAAGGTATTTCTAACCCGTCAATTAATAAAAATAGTTTCGTAAACATTCCAACAGCCAAACAGGCTTCAGTTTTCGCAGGGATAAACATGGGTAAAATTTCAGAAGCGGAATTAATAGACCTTTCGATTTTAAACACAATTTTAGGTGGTTATTTTGGAGCAAGATTGATGAAAAATATTCGAGAGGATAAAGGTTACACTTACGGTATATATTCCTACATCGTTGAATACCCGGAGACCACTCTACTTTTAATCTCGGCAGATGTAAGATTGGAGGTTTACCGTGAAACAATATCTGAAATTTTGAAAGAAATAAATATTTTAAAATCTAAAGCGATTCATTATACAGAGTTAAACAGAGTAAAAAACTATATGCTCGGAGAAATAATCGCCGGATTAGACGGAGCTTTCGAAACTTCATCGGTATGGGAAAAATTAATTTCTACAGAAAAAAATGAAGATTTCATTATTCAAAAAATTGATAGGATAAAAAATATTTCATCCTTCGACATAAAAAAAATTGCCGAAAAATATTTCAGTGAAGATAATTTTTTCACAGCTGTAGCAGGTAAATAAAAATTCAAATGTTTGCATTTTGTATAAATTTATTTACAAAAGCAAAAAATTAATGTGAAATATTTTAAAATTTAATCTACTGATTATGAACAAGTTTTAATTGAAATTGTTAATAAAATAAATTGAAAAAAATATAATTTTTTTTTGGTTTGTATAAATTAATTATTTATCTTTGTAATATAATTGAAAAATGAAAATGAAACAAATAGTAATTTTAGTCAGTGTTTTAATCTTATTGAGTTTACAATCTATTGGTCAAAGCATTGATAAACCTGTATTTTATGCCTCAAGTAATGATAATTTCATTATTAAAAATGATGGCAACAAAAACATAAAAACTTCATCTTCAATATTTGAAGTAGAAGCTAATCCTTTAAACGAAACTTTAAATTTAAAGATCAACATTGAAACTCAAATTGAAGAAATAAGTCTTGTTACTAACAATTCTAATTTAGTTTACAAAACAGGAAAAACAAGAGGGGCAAAAGGTTCAAGCATTGAAATTCCCATAGAAGATTTGGAACCAGGAACCTATTACATCCGATTAAAGACCGAAAGCGGAACTCAAGTACAAAGAATAGTAATTTCAAAATAAAAAATGCAGCTTGGCTGCTTTTTTTTTGTTATATGATTGAAAATTATAAATTTATAACAAAATAAAAAAAGATAAATTTGAAAAAAATTACAATTCTATTAGCAGGTTTATTTTTTTCTATAAGCATCTTTTCACAAGAAGCAATAATTAAATATGCAATGATTGCAATGTGGGAAGGCGGCGAAACAGATATTTTTTACAATCAAGACGATTTTAATCAAAAAGATTATGGCGTACTCACTGCTACTAATAATTTGTATCTAAAATCAGGACAACTATTTGTTGCCAAAAGAAACGGCGGAGATATTATTGATGCCGATATGTATTACAGAATTTATAAAGAAGGTACTACCCCGGGGGAATTTATTAATACAAATTTACCCTGGCACTCGGAATGGTGGGAAGATACCTGGCTTAATCAATTATGGTGGAATGATGCTCCGGACGAAATTGACCTTAATCTTTTAAACGGCATAACTAATGGTACTTATATCATCGAAGTTTATTTTCAAATGGAAGACGGTAACAATGTTATTCACTACCTAAATAATAACGGAAATAACTACAAATCACGTTTTACTTACAGTTCAGAAAGTTATGTGGAAAATAATAATTCAGAAAAAATATCAATTTACCCAAACCCTGCTAATGATAATGTATTAATAAATTTTAGTGAAAATATTTCAGTCCAGGAAATTGAAATTTTAAATAACTCTTCCGAAGTTATTTCGAAAACAGGAATGTTTAGAGGAAACAACCAGGAAACTTCAATCAACATTTCAGGACTTTCTCCCGGCACTTATTTTATCAGAATCAAAACAGATAATGAGGTTTTTGTAAAAAGACTTGTTATTACTAATAAATAATTTTATAAAAATCACTTTTTCTCAAATAACATTGATTCCTTAAACTCTCGTATTTTTCGGTCAAAATACTTTTTAACTTCCTCAAAACTATGACGTTGATCTACATCCCAATCTGTTATTTTATATACCATACAATTATCGGGAATAGGAACTTTTTCTGTGCTTTTCCAGGTTCGCTTGTTCAAATCTATTAACAAAACTTGTGTAGCAAAATATACAAAATGATAATAAATAACATCCAGTCGAGTGTAAGTAAACCAAACTTTCCGCCTGTTCAGAAATGACTCCGACAACGGATCAAATATTTTATGCTTACAATAAGAATAATATCCGGCATACATCTGCAAATATTTCGTGGACACTCCCTTCAGTGTCTTATTGATAAATTCTTTCAACTCATTGCGGATAGCAAAATATTTGGCTT
>CALJNE010000005.1 GCA_937982115.1 uncultured Bacteroidales bacterium
AAAGCAATTGCAGATGAATTGGTGAGAATAATAACTCTCTAAAATTTATTCATAACTTCAACTACACGATATATTTCTTCTTCACTGTGTCCAAATGAACAAGGTAAACTTAAAGTAGTATTATGAATTTCTTCGGAGATCGGATATTCGCCGAATATTATTCCTTGCATTGCTTGTTGTTTATGTGGCGGAACAGGATAATGAATTTCTGTCTGGATTTTGTGAGTCAGTAAGTATTCTTTCAATTGATCTCTTTTATTATGTCTGATATTAAAAATATGATAAACATCAAAATAATTTTCATCAACAACAGGCTTAATAAAATCATCTTTAAGGTTTTCAAGATAAATCTTAGCAAGCTTTCTTTTATGATTATTAATTTCATCAAGATATTTTAGTTTAACCGAAAGCAATGCTGCCTGAATTTCATCCAGACGTGAATTAAAACCTACAAGCTCGTTATAATATTTTTTTGAAGAACCATAGTTTCTAAACTTTATTAATCTGTCGGCATATTCATCATTATTGGATATAACCGCACCAGCATCACCTAAAGCACCGAGATTTTTTGTTGGATAAAAACTAAATGCACCAAAATCTCCAAATGTACCCGTAAGCTTACCTTTATATTTTGCACCATGAGATTGGGCACAATCTTCAATCAAAACCAGATTATACTTTTTAAAAAGCTCAACAATCGGGTCCATCTCACAACTTTTACCATAAAGATGAACAATCATTATAGCTTTTGTTTTAGAAGAGATTTTTTCTTCAATTTTATTTGGATCAATGTTATAAGTTTTGATATCAGGTTCAACAAGTACTGGTTTCATTTTGGCGTGAAGGATTGAAAGAATGGTTGCGATATATGTATTGGAAGGGACTAGTACTTCACTTCCTTCAGGAATACCGCTTGCTAGAAGAGAAATTGTTAATGCATCAAGTCCAGATGCAACGCCAACACAATGTTTAACATTATGCATTGAAGCAAATTCATTTTCAAAGTTTTTTACCTCATTACCAAGAATAAACCAGCCAGAATTCAGAACATCATTAAACTTAATCCTGAATTCTTCAACAAACTTTTTATTTGAGTTAAATAGATTTTCGTAGTAAATCATTTATATTCTTCGAAGATATAATCGTTAGGGTCAAACTTGGTATTAGCAAATACAAGTAAAACAGCATCAGGAGAGAAGTGATGCATTGTGTGCCAGTCATAAGTTTCGAGAATCAAACATTTGCTTGGATGATCCAAAACAAAATCTTCTTTTTTCTTTCCATCATTATTTGAAACGATACAACTGCCATGAATACATACTGCTGCTTGTCGGGTTGTCTTGTGCCTGTGTCCGCCGCGAACAGAATCATCCACTCCGTAGATATAAAAGACTCTTTTGATCTCAAATGGAATCTGATCTTCAATAACAGTAAGATTTCCTCTCTTATCAGAAAAAGTTTTTAAATTAATAAGTTTAGCCATCAACTTCCTAATAGTTTTGATTTATCGAATATATTATAAACACCAAAAATTTTTCTGTAAATATAAAGCAATGGCGTTTTCCAATTAAATTTTCTTATTGTAGTTCCATTTGGATCAATTGACGAATCGTATTTTTTAATCTCTGAAGAAATATTATCAAGAAGTTTTATATAATCTTGATAAAAAATATTTAAAACCTGCTTACTTAATGTTCGTCTGCCAAGCTCAACTTTGCCATCCGAAAAAAATTTCAGATAGTGGAAATGATAAAAGATCACCTCAAACTCTTTACCGGTTGAAATTTCTTTACCAAAGATTTTTTCATCCACTATTTTGAAATCATATTGCTGAACATTCCAGGCAGCTAATCCGCCACCAAGATGCTGCATAACATGCACTCCCTGAAAACGTTCTGTCCAGTCATCCAGATAAAGCTGATCACCAAATTTACCATCCTCATAACGGGCATAGCACCATTCAAGACATCTGTCACGCCACCATCTGAGAGCTTTCAACCCGTTCTCATCTTTTTTGAAAGTAACAAACTGTACACAATACTTCCCTGCTTTTAACTCTTTGTTATACTGTGGAGAATATCTGTGCTCAGTTATTAAAATTGATTTATCGTCTAATTCCTGAAAGATTGGTTCTGGTGATGAATAAAAAAATACATCGGCATCAACATAAGTGCAGTTATCAACATTAAAATTTTCAAGAACATAAAGTATTGTTGAAGAAGTAGAAGTCCAGCAATACTCAGCTATAGATCTTGTTGGTTTGACCTGAAGAAGTTTTTCATCTTCAAATTCGGATAATGAGACAACAGTAGCTTTCGGAAGATTAAGTATTTTCAAAATATTATAGCTTTTGATATCGAATGCGAAAATATATAAATGAAAATTTTTGCAATGTTTTTCGAGCGAACGATATAAAGCAATTCCTCTTGAAAGATAATTTGAGTCGAATAAAGTGCAGAAGTTGTAGGTCATATTTTTTCAGCTAAAATAATGTTATCAAGATACAGGTCATTATTATCAGGCAAAAGCTTGCCAAACATTATTCCAATTAGATTTGAAGGGAAAATCAGAAGAAACATAACAACCCATTTTAGGAATTTATTTTTAATAGAAATTTTATAAAAGTAATCACTCAATAATTGGAAGATAACCGAAATATCATTTACACTTTTTTTATGAGTAATAATTTCAAATCCGTTCTTTTCTAAAAGATGTTTTAGACCAAATGAAGAGTACCTTGCAAAATCAAACGGCTGTTCATGTTCATCCCAAACAAAAGGAACAGTAAGAAGCAACTTACCTTGAGATTTAAGCACTCGGAAAATTTCCTTTAAAAAATCCTCTGGTTCAAATATGTGTTCCATAACCTGATTACATACAACTGAGTCGAAACTCTCAGATTCAAACGGGAATGTTTTTCCATCGTAATAATAATCTGCTGATTTTTTTTCACTATCAATTCCGGTGTCAAATTCTAAACCGATATATTCAGTATAATTAAAAAAGGATTTGTATGGTTTAGTACCACATCCAACATCAAGAATTCTTCCTGAAATTTCAAATGAAAGTTTTTTTATATTTTTTGCCAAACCTCTTCTTGCAATAAAAAAAGGATTTAAAAAAATACCTGATGGGCCAGGGTTAAAGTTCTGGTTTTCAACAAATCTCTTTAGGGCTTTTATCATAACTTAGTAAGTTTAATTACTGCAACTAGCTGAAACATATTAGGAAATAATTTCATAAAAAAATTTTTCATTTGCGAGTCAGTTTTAACAAATGATCTTTGAATAACTTTTAATCCACCAACATTTCCGATCAGCTCTTCAAAATCCCTTATGGATAATTGATGAATATGTCCAGTGTTGTACCAACTGTATCCAAAAAGCATTTTCTTTGGCATTTTTCCTTTGATCAGCAATTCCAAACGGTTTTTATAAAATGCAAAATTCGGAAATGAAACAATCTGATATTTTGAAATTCTTTTCATTTCTTTAAGAAGTATTTCGGGATACATTACCATCTGAATTGTAATGTGGCAGATCGAATAGTCAAATTCATTTTCTTCGAAAGGTAGTGCTTCGTCAATTCTTCCTTGAACTACATCCAAACCTTTCTTTCTGCAAATCTCAACACCACTTGGCGAAATTTCTACACCTTTAACAAAACAATTCTTAGTATCCTTCAGAATTTGCATAAGTGTACCATTACCACAACCTAAATCAACAATTCTTGAGTTGTCTTCAATCAAATCTGCTATGTACTTATAGTCATTTCTCTGAGAATCTTCAAAACCAGAGTAGTTATAATTACGGTTATCGTTAAAAGCAGGACTATCAATATTACTCATTTAATTTGCTATTTACTTTTTACAAAGATAAAAAATAAAAAAGAGTTGAGCGAGATACTTTAGGATAAAAAAGCCCCTGAAAAGGGGCTAATTCATTTTGAAGTACTAGTTGGTTCTTCTCAAAAAACCAATTTTATAGATTGGATTGTAAGAGTTTTTAGCCCCACTGTAATAAATTCTAAAATCGTTATTTACTTTAACCACAAATGGATATGCAATATTCTTACTTCCCCAACCATTAGCTGTATTTTCTCTTCTGAAAAAAGGATTTGAGGGATCTTTAGTCCAGTTTATTCCATCACTGGAATAAGCCAAACCAAAACCCCTTCCCTGTGCGTCCATATATATCATTTTGTAAGTATTATTTTCTCGATCGATTGCAGGATAAAGGACGCCAGAATTTTCCCAAGCAAACTCATTAACTAAAATTGGATTTCCCGAATACTTTGTAAAGTTAATCCCATCACTTGAGATTGCTAAACCAATTTTGTACTCTGGCATATTTCGGCCAGTGTAATAAAGATAGTAAAGACTATCTTTTTTAAGTAAAAAGCAGGAGGCGACTTGATATTCCCATCCAGAACCGGAATAAAGAATTGGTGTAGGCTTTTTGGTCCAATTAATTCCATCAGTTGATGTAGCTAATCCTATATACCATTGATCATATTGATCAGCAAAACCAGTATAGTACATTTTGTAAATATTATTTTCTTTGAGTACAAACCCAGGATGAACAGCCCAGGAATCCCAACTTCCCTGAGAACCGGGTAATAAAACCGGAGAAGGATATTTAACCCAAGCTATACCATCATAAGATTCAGCATATAAAACATAATGTCTCCCACTTCCTTCATCTCCGTAATACCACATTTTATATTTACCTTCATCATATAGTACAACAGGCTGTGCGATACCATAATAATCAAAGTTATTATTTCCGCCCGAAAGGATCGGATTATTTAAATAATCTACCCAATTAATATTAGTATTTTGTGTTCCCCAGGTAACATAGATATAAATTGATCCTGTTCCCTGACCAGTTGGTTGAAGTGATAAATTAACATTAGTTGTGAATCCCGCAAGAATATTTACATCCGTTTCACCGGTATATAATATAACCATTGAGTCATTCATAGCATCAACTTTCAGATGCCAGATTCCTGCCTGAATATCACTTAATAATAAATCCGCTGTACTGTCTGAAAGTAAATTTAGTGTAGATGTTATCGGTGAGAATCCGTCTCTTGTGAGTATTGCAGATACATATACAACACCACTCGGTGCATTTGCACGGTCAATTTTTAATAAGACTTTACCGCTTCCCTGGATGTTTATTATATTAGATTGGTCACTGCAGGAAATGTTAACAAGAATGAACACAAGGATGATTACTAATTTTTTCATAATCTCACCTGTTTTTTATTTAAAATTAGTAATTCGACAAATAAAACAAAATACTATTTAAAGAAGTCAATTATCAGTGAAGTATAGTGGGGTTTCCCATCCAAATTTCTCAAATCATTTTTGAATGATCTGAATATTATACCTTTATCATCATCTGCATAAGTGCTATGGAAATTACCTTCTTCATCCCAGTATTCAAGAAATTCATTTTTAAATCCAACATCTGTAAATATTTTGCTAATTGATTTGTAATTAAATAAAATCTTATGTTCTGCAGGACCTGAACCGTTGGGTTTAACGTAATTTATATATTCACTATCAGGATGAAATCCATCTGGTACAGCAATTCTGATATTACATTCCGAATTAGTAAAGTCAAATAAGTATTTAGCAACTAATCTGACTTCATTTAAATCGAAATGTTCTAAGACATGTTCAATTAATACTAGATCAGGTTTTTTATGAAGGAAAAATTTTAAGTAGTCGTTGATGTTTAGCAAATCAAAGAATACTTTCTCTGTGCTAAACCATCCCTTTAGCGAAGTGTTTCCAGAACCAAAAATTACTTTTATAACATCATTCTTCCTTAAATATAGCTTAAACCTTGCTATCCCAAGAAATCTTTGAAATGTATTGTAGATATAAAAAAGAAATATTTTCAAGACGATATTTTAAACTGTAGAAGTAACAGTTTTGTTTTTATTTTTTTTATAAAATTCTGTTTAAAGAATTTTTGATATTGGTTGAGAATTTCTTTTTCAAAAAACACTTTCTCTGCTAGCATAAAATCCTTTTTATTCTTAAAATCTAATTTAGTATCCAATAATTTATTTTGCCTTTTAACATGAGTTGCAAAACCACCTTCACCTATATGAATAATTTTAGAACAAGTGGGATAAGAACAAACAGCGTCATGTTTAAAGTGAGTATAACACCACCTGACAGCCCAGGAATCCAATCTTCCTAACTGCTGCTTTATCAACATTCCAATCAGATCACATCCAACCTTATTAAAATTCTTAACTGCCTCTTTATTCTTAAGGAAATTTCTAAATTCTTTCAATTCCCAATCGGCTTTTAACCATCTATCTTTCCAGGTTCCCCAACCCAAGGACTCACATCTTGGCGTAAAATAATTATCATATAAGTAAAATTTTGGAACTTGAATTTGGTAAGTGTAACCAGTTACAGAAAAAACTTTTTCATACTTTTCATATTTGGTTAATGAATCGTTGATAAAGTTTAAAAAATTTTGCGAGGATATAAGGTCTTCCTCCATCACGATAATTTTATCATACTCAGAAAGCACTTCCGTAACGCCTGAGATTATTGAATTTGCTAATCCAAAGTTTTTTTCTCTTTCTATTATTTTGATTTTCTTAAAGCCGGTTTTAATGCTTTTAATTAAAGCTCTGACTTCAGAGACTTTATTATTGTCTTTTTCGCCTTTTGGTCCATCAGAAAAAATATATAATTCTGATTCTGATGCTAAAAAATTTTTACTTAACGACTCGATCGTTTTAGCAGTCTCGTCAGGTCGGGCATAAACAAATAATGCAATAGGGGCTAGATTATTCATATCCCAAAACAATTATCTGGTTTATAAAAAATTGTCGTGCAAGTTCTATTGATATAAGCAGCTTGAATTCCCCAAAAATCTAATTTCTTAAATCCTTTCGCCATCAAATACTCAATTCCAATTTTATAATCTTCAACATCTGAGTTATCAAGTATAATTACTCCACTTTTACTTAAGTGGTCTGGCGCAACTTTAATTATTTCATTTCTTTCTATCGCATCAACAATAACAATATCAAACTTTCTGTTGAAATTTCTAATTGCCTCCGGATAATTGTAATCTGCACAATTCTTATCATAAAAAATCAGATTGCAATTCGATTTAAGTTTGGACTTAATTTTATTATACCAATCTTTATCTGTTTCTATGGATACTATTTCTTTAATTCGTTCGGAAAAAAATAAAGTTGAATTTCCACAACCGTATTCAAAAGCTATCATATCTTTATTTAACCTTTCATTTAAGAACTCAATCGCAGGATAAGTAAACCATGGGATTGGATTTCCATCTTTATCAACTGGTTTTTTTTCTTCGAGAGATCTAAACCAACCTTCCTCATAGAGATAACCGGTTTCTCTAAAGGAAAGAATCATTTTAAGCGCTTCGGGGTGAGTCAGGAAATAACTGATTGAATTAATCTTTTGCTTTAGTGTTAAAGCCATATTTAAATATCTCTTTTATTATGTTTATCAACAATATTGATTTAATCATCATAACAAACTGGTTATAAGTTCTTTTATTTAATCCGATAGAAAAAGTGGCTGCAGAATAAGAAACCAAAGTAGCTATTGCCGCTCCGTTTATTCCATATATCGGAATTAAAAACCAGTTCATAACAACATTAACTATCATTCCGGTTAAAGTTCTGTAAAATGAAAGTTTTGTTAAATTTTCACTGATAAGATATTGACTGCTTGCA
>CALJNE010000006.1 GCA_937982115.1 uncultured Bacteroidales bacterium
TTGTCGAATTGGTTAATTTCATTTAGCAAATGTTTGTATTCATCTGCATTTAATTCCGAGATAGCGTATTTTATTTCTTCGATTGACAGCTTTTTCATGATGCAAAGGTAAATAATTTTTAAACACAAATTTATGGAATAATAAATATTCATTTATAATGCACATTTTTTTGTATCTATTTCATTTGCTTTACGAGATGCTTTAAGTTTATGAATAATATTTCTATATCTTTAATAACATTTAATTTTTTCCTGATGATTGGGTGTTGTCTCAATCCGGTGGTTGAGCGAAGTCGAAATCACCACCCATCTGCGAAGCCGAAAACACCCGTTCAGCTAAGCATTAACTCATTAAATTCCTTCTTAACAAGTAATATTAGTTCTTTGATGACGTAATCAAAAAATCTAATTTTAATTAAACAACAACATTACTGCTTAATGCTAAAAGTTCCTTTGAGTAAAACTCTACCAATCATTTCCGAATTAGGGTTATCAACATTTAAATCAAAATTACCGCAAATATTTTTTTCATCAACGTACTCAATTGTAACGCCTCCCTGCTTTGGCATACCAAGTGACCAATTAAACCAAACCACTCCGTAAATTGTGCTTATTGTTACCCTACTCCACAGACCATTATCATATTCGTGGTACAAATACTCTCCTTTTTGAATTTTCATGCCCTTACGTGCATATAATTCAACATTTATCTGAACATCGTCTTCTTCCAACTCTTTTTTCTCTTCCGGTGAGTAATTAAATAAATGTAGACTAACTGTTGAATCATTTTCAAAATCATACTCAAAATATCTCACATTAAAATCTGAAATATCCAGCTTCAAAGTATCTTTCATTCCATAAAAATAATCACTGATGTGCAAGGAAAACTTGTTAGGAAAATCACAAATACTTTGTTTTTCTTCTTCTTTAGGTTTCTGTTTGCAAGAAAAAACCATCAAAAAAGAAATCAAAATTAAACTCGTTAAAAAAAGTTTTTGTTTCATGGCTGTTAGTTTTGGTTAAACATCATTTTATTTGTTACAAATATTTTTAAAAATACAAAATTTGCAATTATTCTCGTTTTCTGTTTGAATTATTTCAAGATTTACATCAAGCATTTCGCCTACAACATTTTCTAAACATTCAAGCAATTCATTTTGCATGTCCATTGTAAAGTCATTAACAGTAATATTACCTTTAACAAAAAGTAATTCTTCTACTTTTTCCACATTGTTTATCTGCTTTAATTCATAAATACATGGAGTTACAGTTTTGTCTAAATTATTGTTCTTATAAATCATCGAATAAATCATTAACTGTGTGGCAATACCGGCTTTATAACTTCTATTAATTTCGAATAAAGACAAAATTGAAGAAAATTTTTTATCAGCATCACCGGTTTTATAGTCTATAATACGTACAGCATTATTGTAAGAATCTATTCTGTCTATTTTTCCTTTGATATTTAACTCGAAATTGTTTGTAAGCTTAAATTTGCCGGAGAGTACTTCTTCCTGGCTCAAAAGTACAAAAGGAATGTGTTTGCTGTCAAATTCAAGTAAATTTTTTACATATCTTGCCACAACTTCAACGAGAAGCATATTTTTAAATGACTCAACAAAATCAATTTCCTGTAGTTTATAATATTCTATTATCTGATTTTTTATTGTTGATTTTATATGCTCTGTAGATTTTATCAATTTTTCCAAATCATTTTTATTTACTAACTTTCCTTGAAATGGTTGATACAAAGTTTTCATGACTTCATGAAAAATAGAACCGAAATCATTGGCTTCTATGCTCTCGATTGTAGTTTTCGGTTCCTTTATTTCA
Organism: uncultured Bacteroidales bacterium; assembly: GCA_937982115.1. Classification (GTDB taxonomy): domain Bacteria; phylum Bacteroidota; class Bacteroidia; order Bacteroidales; family ML635J-15; genus Bact-19. Next base: position 1,833 of record CALJNE010000006.1, read on the forward strand.
AGAATATACCTGAAGTAATGTTTTAATCTGCAATCAAGATAAGTATTAATTTCAGACGGACTAATTCCGCTTGATAATTTGCTTCTGTATTTTTCAATTATAATTTCATCTTTTTTCACAACAACTCTGCCCGAAGAGTTTATGTTAATCCTAAATCCAAGATTTGTAAACTTTATTTTAGATTCTTTTGTTGCAAAAACTTCGTACTTCAATTGCGATATAAACCTCGACGGTTCTGTGGCATTGTCTCCGGCAAATGAAGAATACAGGACTTTAACTTCTTTTGCTCTTTGCAGCAAGCGATAGAAATAATAGGCATATATACTATCTTGAAATTCAATCACCGGCATATCGTACGCCTTGCGAAGACTATATGGAATTATACTTTGTGCAGTCCCGGATTTAGGAAAAACTCCTTCGTTGATTGAAAGCATAATTATTCTATCGAAATCAATACAGCGTGTTTCAATGAATCCCATTACCTGAACACCTTCGATAGGTTTTCCTTCAAAAGCAAGTGTCTGGTTTCTCAAATATGATAAAAGCAATTTAAAATATTCTCGTTTGTCGGTGAAGATATCTTTAAATTCTTTTAAAGATGAAAAAATCAAATTCAATGTGCTTTGAATCTTGAAAATAAACTGAAGTTCAATATCTGAATCGGGAATTTCAAAAAACTTATCAAAAATAAAATTCACAACCTCAAGCAACCAATTGTTAATTTCAGACACTTCATCCGGCAAATCCTTAAAAATCAAACTTGTTAATTCGTCCAAAAACAAAGCATCACATTCAACATAAATCTGATTGTTTGAAATGATATTTTGCTTAATTGTATCGGTCTGACTCACACATAATTTCTTAATATATTGATGATTAAGAATATTTATGACTTTTGCTGCATAAAAATAATTTCTATTCTGCCTGTTTTTAGCGGTCAGGCGTAAATCTAACAAATATGATAAAAATGTGAATGCAGAAGTCGTTCTTAACGGATAGCCCATCGAGATATTGTACGAGTCAACATCTGTTGGAATTGCTGACATTAATGGAATTAACAAACTTTCATCGGCAAGTATTATTGCTGTTTTTTCAGGGACAAAATCTTCTCTTTTTCTCCATTCGTTCAATATTAATCCGGCCTGATTTACCAGACTCACCGAAGACGGCATACCTATCACTTCAACATCAAATTCAGGATCGCTGATTGTATCCGTAATACCAATGTTGCTACTTTGTTGACTAAAATTATAAATGTATTTTTTCAAGAACATTCCTGCCTCGTGATTTTGAACTCTGGACAGGTAATATTTATCTGCATCCCAATAAAATACAAGTTTACTGCCAATAAATTTGAATAATTCGATTTCACACTTATTTAAAGCATTAAATCCAATTGCAAGATATTTACTTTTAGGAAAATGTTCTTCGCTAAGTTTATTTATTGCTATTTTATATGCCAAACCTTGATAGGCTATTCTCTCCGATAAAAGTTCTTCATTAAATTTAACATATAAGTTATAAAGTATGCTCCATAAATCAAGAAACTTCTGTTTCAATTCACTGTCCTCAGATTCCACAATATGCTTCCAAAAACGTTGTAAAACTTCTTTCTCTTCGGGACTAATGAAATTAAATTTTTCATCAATTTCGGAAATATCACTGATATTTGAAAAAAGTTTTTCAGCATCAACAAGATATTTTTCTATATCGTCAAAATCATTAAGAATAGTTTGCCCCCAGGATTGAAATTCTTCAAATGTCTCACTTGTCACCTTTATTTCTTTATAAACCTGATAAAGTTTTATCAATAAAAATAAATCATCAGGAATGTATAATCCTGAGAAATCTTCAAATAAACTGCTTATTGTTCTTATGTTTGGAGCAATAGTTACAGCTGACACTTTGTTTTTTAAATACTCGTTTATATATAAAGCAAGTCTGTTATTTGGAACTATAATTTCCAGATCGTTAAAATCCGGATATTTTTGAATAATTTCATCAGTTACAGTATCTAGAAACGATTTCATAAAATTGATTTTTGAATTAAGAATAAATCTGCCATAGCAATTGCAGCAGCATTTTCAACAACTACAGGTGCTCGTAAGACATAACAGGCATCATGCCGTCCGGTAATTTCAAAATCAGAAATTTCGTTTGTAATAAAATTATATGTTTTCTGTTTTTTTAGTATGCTTGATGCAGGTTTAAACCACACTCTTAAAACAATTTCGTTTCCATTAGTAATACCTCCGTTAATTCCTCCGGCATTGTTGGTTTTAGTTTTTCCGTACTTATCAATAAAAACATCGTTAAATTCCGAACCTCTGACATAAGCAGATTTTAATCCTTCGCCAAATTCGATAGCTTTTGCTCCGGGAATGCTGAATATAATATGTGAAATCACAGATTCTACAGAATCAAAAAAAGGTTCCCCCAATCCTATTGGGACATTGTTAATTTTGCATTCGATAACACCTCCAATAGAGTCTCCTTCTGATTGAATTTTTTCGATTAAAGCTTCATATTCTTTTGTTCCTCCCGTAAGAATTAGGTTTGAACAAAACTTAATTTCAGGAATAATCTTTTTTGCAATAACTCCGGCCGCTACAATACCGAGAGTTAGTCGTCCCGAAAAGTGTCCACTGCCAAGAGGATTGTTAAATCCTTTATATTTTTTAGCCGCAACAAAATCTGCCTGACCCGGACGATAAAACCCATTAAATGCGTAATCCGATGACTTAATGTTTTTGTTTTCAAAAATAATAAGTATCGGCGAACCTGTTGTTTTATCATTATACACTCCCGATTTTATTTGAGGAATATCATCTTCAATTCGAGAGGTTGTGCCTTTTGCTCCGGGTTTGCGTCTGTTTATATAAGGTATAAAATCTTCAACTTTTATATCTAATCCGGGGGGACATCCGTCTATTAACACTCCTACTACACTCCCATGTGATTCTCCAAATATTTCAACTTTAAAAAGCCGTCCAAAACTGTTCATTAAATATGATATTTTTTATAAACTCAAATTTAAAAAAGATTTTTCAAAATTCAAATTATTGTTTTTATAAAAAAACTTTGTCTGGTTATAAACAAGGAGTATTATCGCTGTGAATTTATCAAAAAATATTTTAATCCGAATTAATAGACATTAGAGAATTAGCGAACAAATACACACAAATAGAAAATAAATTGCTATTCACTAAGCAACTCTCAAATATTATTATACATCATTTTGTTTTTTTTGGAATTATTCCACAAAAGATAAACAATAAGAGCAAAAATAATTCCGGCAATAAACGGACATGTTCCGGATAATCCTAATCCTGCATTTTTATGAGGAGCAACAAGTATATAAGTAAAACATATTGCCGTAAGTATTAAAGCAGGAATAGTTGTGATTAAATGATTTTTTTTGTTAACGGTAAGATACATTGAAATGGTCCATAAGGTTATAACTGCCAGAATTTGGTTTGAAATACCTACAAATTTCCAGATTGTTGCAAATTGAGAGCTTAATACGAAAGTTAAAACAACAGCTACAGCAAAAATTGGGGATGCTATAAGTAATCTTTGTTTAATTGGTTTTTGGTCAATCTTGATTGCATCGGCAATTATAAGTCTGGCAGATCTGAATGCTGTATCTCCGGAAGTTATAGGACATGCAACAACTCCAATAATTGCGATGATAGCACCTACTTTACCAAGCCAGGTTCTGCTTATTTCGTTTACAATCCATGCGGGGTCGTGTGCAGGATTTGATAATTCATAATTTAATCCGTGTACGTTGCCAAAATAATTCATAGCAGCAGTAGCCCAGATAATAGCAACTATACCTTCTGCAATCATGGCTCCATAAAAAGCAAATCTTGTTTGCTTTTCATTAGCTAAACATCGCGCCATTAGAGGAGATTGTGTAGCATGAAATCCTGATATCGCACCACAACTAATAACAATAAACATCATTGGGTACAACAAATTTGTTTCAGGATTTCGATGGTAATTTTTAAAATCACAAAAACTAATTTCATGCAAGCTCAAAGTTCCGGAAAAACTATAAAATATAATTGCACCACCTATCAAAAGAGCCATAAGCAAAAGTGTGGCGCCAAAAAACGGATATATTCTTCCAATAATTTTATCAATTGGGAAAATTGTTGCAAAAAAGTAATATGCAAAAATTGCTATAAGCCAAAAATCCAGCCCTCCTGAAGTAATTCCGGTTAAAAGTTTTGCTGGCCCGCTTACAAAAGCAACTCCAACAAAGATTAACAATAAGAATGTAAATATCCTCATGAAATTTCGCGGATATTTTCCAAGATACTTACCAACAAGTTCGGGAAGACTTTGACCATTATTCCTGAGAGAAATAAATCCTGAGAAGAAATCATGAACAGCCCCAAAGAATATGCATCCCAATACAATCCATAAATAAGCCATTGGACCGAATGCAGCTCCAAGTATTGCTCCGAAAATAGGACCCAAACCGGCGATATTCAAAAACTGAATCATAAATACCTTCCATACAGGCAAAGGAGTAAAATCTACTCCATCATTAATCACTACTGCCGGAGTATTTCGATCTGAATCAACACCGGCAAAACGTGTTACAAACTTCCCATAAAATACATAACCTAAAATCAAAATTGTAATTGAAAGTAGAAAAGTAATCATTTTATTAAGTTTTAATTAAACTTCCAGATGAAAATGTCATCCTTTGTTTTAGGACGAAACTCTTCTAACCATCGAAATCCCCGAAGGAATAACTGTTCGTTTTTAAGCTGTTCAATCGGAATGGTTTCGCCTTTTGGATTTTCATAAAACCATATCATTTTCAGCTTATTGTCTTCAAAAGCAACTTTCATGTTGCTGCTAACAATTTTGTTATATGCAGTAATTTCATCGGTATCTTCATCAATAACATAATAGATAGTCTGGCAATCATTTTTTAAATCAATTGTTTCAATTTTATTGTCATTTATTGTACCTAACATTGTTCGCGAAAGAACCTGATTAAATTTTGCAGTATCTTGTTCAACCTGCATTACAGCAAAAGAATTACCATCAACAAAAAACCAATCGGCTTTTTTATCCTTAAAATGTACTTGTATAAAATCGCCTGTAAGTTGAGAATTTTTTCCCCACACAACAGGATTAAAAAACAATTTTAAAATAGAATCCTGAGAATTAAAGTACAGCGAATCACAAGCAAGCTGAAAATCTGTTTTATATGCCTGAACTTTATAAAATGCTTTGATATGCCGAAAATCGGCAGTGTCAACATATATAAATACTGTGTCAGAATGTAGATAAACCACATCATCATCAAAATAATATTCAATTAATGCCTTTTCGGTTAGCATAGCTTTTTGAGGATTTTCATAAAAATATCCGTAATCTCCATAAGCATTTATATTTTCTACTGTATCAATGATTGAAACATTTTTGAAAGCTTCGCCGAATCTAATTCGTCTGTTATAAAATAAACTATCGCCTTTTAAAAAATTGCTACCCGAACGCAACCATGCATTTTCGGAAAATCCGGCTTCGTCTGTTCTGGTATTGTAGAATCCATTTTCGCAATAAATAAAATTTGAATCAGCAACAATATTTGTTGGTCCATAAAAATATGAAATGGCTGTTTCAGTATTATATCTTAGAGTATCGGAGAACATGGTGTATTGAGGATTTATCAGCACTACAGAATCCACTGCATAATAGTCTCTGAATCTTGTATAGTAATAACCGCGTTTACTTCTTAACTTATTTTCACCATCATAAATTCTACCTTTAAAATAGTAATATGCCATGTCGAGATTTCGGTCATAATCAAGGGAGTCGGTAATAAGAAAAGACTTATTATGCATAAAAATAACAGAGTCACGCATTTTTGCAATTCTTGTGTCACCGTTATATTCAAGATATTTACCAATTAGCAGAATACTGTCGCCTTGTTTAATTCTGATATTATTAAAAGCTTTTATTGTATTAGTGTCAAAATAGAAATATGCAGAATCGCAAAACATATAAAAATCCTCGTGCCGGAATACTACTTTACCAAGAAGTCTGTTTACATTTTCGCCGATACTTTTATCGTACTCCAACGAATTAGCGTGCAGTATCTCTACCTTTCTTGTCTGTTGAGCGTGAGCAGATACCTGAATAAAAAAAGTACAGATTAAAAAATATTTTAAAAAATAAATTTTCATTATGAGTTCAAAAGAACATCAATAATCTGATCAACACTTATTCCGTCGGCTTCAGCTTTATAATTTTTTATAATACGATGCCTAAGAATAATTTTTGCAACTGCCTTTACATCTTCTATATCTGGAGTGTATTTACCGGACAAAACAGCATTAGCCTTTGCTCCGATAACCAAATATTGAGAAGCTCTTGGACCAGCACCCCAGTGTAAATATTTCTTAGTTATTTCGGGAGCGAATTCCGATCCCGGACGAGTTTTATTTACAAGTTTTACTGCATATTCCAATACATTGTCATTGATAGGAACTTTTCGTATCAGTGATTGAAAATAAATTATTTCCTCGGCTGACAATACCTGTTTTAAGTCAAATTCTTTGTCAACTGTCGTATTTTTTACAACAGTTAATTCATCCTGATATGAAGGATAATCAACAATTATATTAAACATAAAACGGTCGAGCTGAGCTTCAGGTAGCGGATATGTTCCCTCCTGCTCAATAGGATTTTGTGTTGCCATTACAAAGAATGGTTCTTCCAATTTATATTCTTTACCGGCAGCCGTAACTGATCTTTCCTGCATAGCTTCGAGCAAAGCAGCCTGCGTTTTGGGCGGAGTACGATTTATCTCGTCGGCTAAAATAAAGTTTGCAAAAATAGGACCTTTAACAAACTTAAACTGACGATCTTCACCCAAAATTTCAGTCCCGATAATATCTGATGGCATTAAATCCGGTGTAAACTGTATTCTTTTGTTCTTTAATCCCAAAACTTCGGCTAAGGTATTAACGAGCATTGTTTTTGCAAGCCCCGGAACACCAATAAGCAAACAATGTCCTCTACTGAAAATCGAGATTAAAACTTCTCTCACTACTTGATCCTGCCCATATATCTTTTTGGAAACTTCGGCATGTAAAGCTTTATATTTTTCCCTCAAAGCATCAACTGCTTCAACATTATCCTTGTATTGTACCATTTCGTTAAATTTTAAATTGCAAATTTAATTTATTAAATAAAATATTCCCACATAAAAATCATTCTTTTTAGCTTTTGTTTATTTTTGTGAAAAATTTTTGGATTATGATACAAAGAATTCAGACGGTATTTTTACTTTTAGCCTTAGCAGCAACATTGAGTTATTTCTTTTTCCCTTTTGGTTACATTATTACTGAAGATTCCTTTCAAATTGAAGTTTACACTAAAGGAATGCAACTTAGCGGAGAAAAAATTCATTCGGACTATTCGCTTCTGCCATTGTTTATCTTGATGATATTCATAAACCTTGTTACTTTTATCTCTATTTTTCTTTATAAACGCCGAATGTTGCAAATTCGTTTAAATGTATTTAATTTGGTATTGCAACTTGGCAGTATTGGAGTTAGTTTTTATTTTTTAACAAATGCAGCCGGCAAATTCGGAACCGACTATTCTACAAGTATTTTAATTATTTTACCTGCTGTAGCATTTATCTTTACATTTCTGGCAATACGAGCCATTGCTCGTGACGAAGCTCTAGTTCAATCTTTAAATCGCTTGAGGTAGAATATTAAAATCTGATAAGTATTAAAATTTATCGTGTTATAAAATTATTTTTACTCTTCAGATATTTCATTATCCGATTCTTCTTGATCATTTGTTGGAAGAGCTGTTCTATCAAAGAAACCAACATTAGCTATTGACTTTCCGGCTTTAGCTCCAAGTTTTTTAAGATTTTCCAATTGACTTAAAACATTGCCTTTGCCTTCGGAAAATTTACTTTTAGCTTCCTTGAAAGTTTTTTGAGCATTATCGAGAGCGCCTTCTATTTTTCGCATGTCATCAATAAATCCAATGAATTTATCGTAAACCTTCCCTCCCACATCAGCTATTTTAAGTGCATTCTGAACCTGTTTGGTCTGTTTCCATATTGAAGCTACAGTCATTAGTGTTGCAATTAAAGTTGAAGGACTTACAATCACAATTTGGTTTTCCCAGGCCTCGTTAAAAATGTTTTTATCATTGATTACAGCCAGTGAAAAAGCTCCTTCAATTGGCATAAACATCAACATATAGTCCGGAGTTTTGCCGTTTATCTGTCCAATGTAATTTTTGTTTGATAATTCTTTTACATGTTTTTTCACCGATTCAATGTGAGCTCTCAGGGCTTCTTTCTTTTCGGATTCATCTTCGGATGATAAATATCTTTCGTATGCTTTTAAAGAAACTTTAGAATCAATTATTATCAGCTTGTCCTCAGGTAATTTCACTATAGCATCCGGACGGTAATTTTTTGATTCTTCGCCTTTAAAAGTTTCCTGCACAGTATAATGCTCTCCTTTTATTAATCCTGATGACTCTAAAATTTTTTCCAGCACCATTTCGCCCCAGCGTCCCTGTTTTTGAGAATCTGCTTTAAGAGCATTAACAAGATTGTTAGCTTCAATCTGTAACTTACGACTTAGCTCCTGCATGTTTTTAAGTTCAGCACCTAGTTCGGTTCGCTCTTTCAATCCTTTTTCGTAAGTTTCGTAAACAATCTTTCTAAACTCTTTCAGATTTTCATTAAATGGATTTAATATATTATCAAGTTGATTTTTACTTAACTCGTTAAAAGTTTTTGTTTTTTCTTCAAAAATCTTGTTGGCTAGATTTTCAAATTCGGTAGCTAATTTTTTCTGCAATTCAAGAATTTCTTCTTTTTGAGTTTCAATTTTTTCAATTAAGGCCTTTTTTTCTACCTCCAAGCCTGAATTTGAAGAAATCAAAGTCTTGTTTTCATTATTGATTCGTTGATTTTCTTCTTTTAATTCCTTATACAGAATCTCCAACTCGTTTTTCTGTACAATCAATTTTTCTTTTTCAAGATTTAAACTGTTGTACTCTGTCTCAAGTTCAGAAAGCTTAACGGAGTTCTTAATTTTTTCTTTTAAAAACAAATATGCTATTAAAACTCCAATAGCAATGCCAATTATCAAAAATAAAATTTCCATATTTTTTTTCCAAATATACTAAAAATTTTTGAAAATTTAAAATTTATTTACTGAAAAAGTTAGAATATCTATAATAAAACATGCTTTTAAAAACTATAATTTAACAATCTAATAAACTCATTTCTTGAACTTTAAACGAAAAATGATTCTAAAATTTGCTATCTAATTTTAATTTGTATTGATTGATTTTTTTTTGTAATTTTGATACAAGTATAAAACGAAAAAATATTAGAAAAATGAATCAGCAAACAAAAAAAGTAAATCGCAATCCTTTTCCTGCAGAATTCGTTAACTTACCGGTTACGAAATGTCCATATTGCGGAAGTGAACGTTTCGTTAAGTATGGAAAATACATTAACGTACCAAGATATAGATGTAAAAGTTGTAAACGTACGTTTCTTCCAACTAGTGGCAGCAGTATTCATTACATAAATAAAAAAGAAAAGTTTTTGAGATTATTTGAATTGATTAAGGGAGGAGAGTTTTTAACAGTAAGAAAAATCTCCGAAAAATTAGAAATTAGCTTTTTAACAGCATTTGACTGGCGTAATAAAATTTTAGCTGCTCTAAAAATAGATAAAGAAAATTACAAACCAGGCAAAACTTTTAAAATAGTTGATTCTGAGACAAATTCTGTATAAAAAAATAAATAATTTGTTTTAAGAAAATATTTAAATATTAACGGTGAGTTCGACTACGTTTACTAACCGAAGACGACTACGCTCCACCGTGCATTTATTCTTCTATTTTAGAGCTTCTATACCCACTATTAAAGCTAAAATTACAATCTAACTCTAATTCCCGGTCCAAGCAGAATAAACCACTTATCTGACGACAGTAAATATCCTCCGCCGAGATATAAGGGGAAAGTCATTTTTGATTCTTTTGTTGTTGGATAAAGACTCCCGATAATAACTACGCCCATGTCTCTTAGAGCATTGTTATCAGCAAAATTAAGAGCATTTATTGCAATGAATCCTGCTCCAATTTTATATGGACGAAAACGATTTATTTTTTCTTTTTGATAGAAACTAAATTGAGCAATCATCGCAAGACTAATCCCTCCTAAATCACCATATCCGGGGTCTCCTATTTTTTTAGTAATTAAACCGGCAGGAAAAGATACGTCTATATCAAAACGAGCAGATTTCTGAACAATAATATCAACTGTTTTTATATCGCTCCTGCTCAGAGAAGTCGCTTTTGACGGTTTAAAAGTAATCTGAATTCTCACCCAACTATCAAGATCAAAGGTTTTTCGATTAAGATATTGATTTAAAAGTATAACTGTATTTGAATTTTTTCTATTATAAAATTGGTATCTCGGGGATGATGTTCCGGGACTTACCAAAACAGAATTAAGGTTCAACACCTCCAGCACTTCTCCCCTGCTGCCTGTAATTTTTACCTCAATGTCAAGATACTGATTTCCATAAAGTTCATTATTTGAATCTATTTTATTAACATCAAAAGATATTACAATATCTTTTATTGTTTTTGGGGTGAATGCCGGACCAGTATAACTAAATAATTCTTTTGGACCTTCACCGTAATCAATGTAAATATAATCAAAAGCTCTAATTCTTTCGTATTCAACCAAATTAAACATCAATCCCGTAGGTTGATTATTTACCAAAACATTAAGGTTTCTTCTTTTGATATCAACAGGAACAACAGCTCTAAATTCTATTACTTCGTTACTGCTGAATAATGTATCAGCTTTAATAATTTGTAAATCTTCTATGCTGATTTTAGACCTCAAAAGGGATTGACCTTCAAAACGAATTAAAACATCTTCGCCCGGATATAAAGATGTGGAATTAAGCCAGTTTGATCCGTCTCGCATAATTCGGACTGATTGTATTTTTGTAAGTGGTATTATTGAAAAATTAGTAATAAACTTAGGTTCATCTCCGTCTTTTATATACATCAAACCATCAGTTTGGTTATGATAATTATATGTTCTTACAACTGCTAAAACTTTGTTATTTGCCAATCTAGATTTTGTAAAAAGTTCGGCGATCAAAACTCCGCCGGGTGCTTCTGAATTTTCAATTCTATAAGTTTTTTGGAGTTGAAGATTTCTATTATAATCTATTTGAATTTCCACACCTTCGGATCTATTCTTTTCATCAATGCTGATTTCTTTTATATCTGTTGATAGAAACGCCAGACGGCTGGTTTTTACATTAATATCCAATTTCAAAGGTCCGTATTTGTAAATTAAATTCCCGTTCTCGTCCATAATTGGCTTTTTTAATTCGAGATAAATAGGGATGGAATATTGTCCGGATTGAGTTGCCAAAAGATTTATGATAATTTCACTGGTTTTAGATTTTATCATTCGGTAATGAACCGGAAATTCTTTATTCCATGAAGGATTAATTATTATATTTTCGGGCAAACTGGAATATATTTCTACAAGAAATTCTTCACCGGTAAAAAGTTCTTCCGGTGTTTTTACAAAACCACAATCCATCACGGCAACAGGAAGCAGTTTTATCTCAAAAACACTGCTTTTGCCATTCTGCTCAGCAATCCCGTATTTAAAGCTTAATTTCGGATTATCGAGTATATTTTTAAATTTGATTTTTGTCTCGTAATGGTCTTGAATAAAAAATATAGAATCTGTGAATTCATAGTCAGCGCTTGAATAAAAAACAAATTCTTTATCATAATATTTCTGTGCCGGATATATTTTTATCAGAAATTCTTCTGTTTGATAAGTAAAATTGAAATAAAAATAGTCTTCACCATCAACTTTGATTTTGTTATTATGATTATTATAAGTGCCTGCAAGATTTGTTAGTTCAACTAATCTAAAATGCGAATTTGACTGTGCGAACAAATTCCAAGAATTAAAGATACTTGTTAGTATTATAAAATATCTAAAAAATTTCTTCATATTTTTTCTTGCAAAAATAAAAAAGGAGGAGCAATTGCCCCTCCTTTTAACAATTTTTTAATCAGAATTATTTAATTACATTGAGTTTGAATACTTCACCATTAACTTTAACGAAATAAGTTCCATTAGTTAAGTTGTTGATATCAATTTGTTGATTAGCAGAAGCATTGTTTACTTTTGCAACAACAGAACCTAACATATTGATGATTTCGATATTAGCACCTTCAGCATTAACAACTGTAATGAAATCATTTGCAGGGTTTGGATATACGCTAATTGCAGCAGCATTTACCAATTCGCTTGAAACTACAATATCAATAGCAAAATTATCAACAAATAAATACCACATATCAGCATCTGAATAAACTTTAATACCAAAGTAGTAAGTACCTGATGCAGATGGAGTAAAATTAGCATTAGCAGTTTGATAAGAAGTGTTTGTCAAAGTACCTAAATCAACAATTAAATTCATTGCAGCAGGTTCTTGAGCATTACCATAATAAATAGCCATTTTTTCAGGAAAAGAAGCTGATTGAACTTTATAATCGAGGCTAACTCTGTAAGCCTGACCACCTGTTAAATCAATACAAGTTGAGAACAACCAATCATTTGCACTATTATTCATATCATAAGCATAGGCTAATGCATTAGAATTACCAACACCATAACCTATAGCATACACCCAAGAATTATCATCCATGTTAGCATCATAAACTGCCCAGCCAAGTAAACTTTCCTGAGTATCAAAATTTGATGAATATGGTACATTAGAAGATTGTAAATTAACTGTAGTAAAATCTAAAGAGTTATTAGATGCAATTTCATCATTGGCAACATTAACAGTAGCTGTTATTTCGTATATACCATCAGCAGCCATGTTTATTGGCGTAGAAAATGTAAATTCAACAACTTCACCGGGGTTAACTGTTCCTGCATGGTTTTCAGTAACAGCAGCACCTCCATTAACAGTGTAAGATACTGTGAAATTAGAGAATGCATTTAAACCATTGTTTTTAATGTAAACAGTTAAAATTTCATCACCCATTTCACAAGCAGGATAAATCGGTACAATATCATATAATTCAGCATCAATAGCTGCACAACCTGAACCTAAATTATCAGCAACTAATTGAGGACCTGTAAAAGAACCGGGAATTGTGCTTCCTGCAACAACTGTACTGTTATAACTGATTGTAACCCATGCAGGATCCTCCATACCGTCGGAGTCAGAAACAATAACTTTGTAACACAATGCATCAATAACACAAACTTCTTCGTGAACTGTAACATTCCACTGCCATCCAACAGTTCTTTCTGCAATAACTTCATCTGTTAATTTATTAATAACCTGCCATGATTGTCCACCCATGTTATCAGTAAAAGCATCAATAGCAATAACTGCATCTCCACTGATAATATTAAGTTCAGCATTATCGTTATTTGGATTTGAATCTCCTGTTAAATTAATAGATGCTTCAATTGTGTAGAAATCTAAAGCTGACATGTCAACAGTAGTACTAAATGTATAATCATAAATAGCAGCAGGTGTAATAGTAGCAGTAACAGTTTCAACTACAGGAGCACCCCCGTTTACTGAATAAGAAACCTCAAAACCAGAAATATCAGAACCACCATTATTTTGAATTCTAACAGTAATTCCTTGTGTAGATGATAATTGGCAACCACTCAAATGATTTGGTTCGATGATATCCACAATTGCAGCATCAGTAGTTTCATTTGTATAAACAGTAACATCATCTAGTTTGAAATAGAACATATCAGTACATTCAGTGTGAATAAAAGCAATGTAAACATTTTGTCCTGCATAATCTGATAAGTTATGAGATCTTTCTTTCCATCCACCCGAAGTTAAAGTTTCTGAATGAATAATTGTAAAACTTGAAGGATTGGTGTTAGTTGTTGAAATAGCCACTTTATATCTTTCTAGTGGCCATGAAGGATCTTGAGCACCAATCCAATAATTCAGCATTATTGTACCACTTGCCGGAAGAGTAATTTGAGGAGTAATAATCCAATTATTTGGATTTAATGCTCCTATACCTGAGGTCCATGAGGCAGAAGCTACACATTTTGTTCCCGAATGAGCTGCTCCAGTTGCAGTATAAATAAACCAATTTTGTCCATCACCGTCTTGGTCCAGTGTTGTCCATCCGTTTTCAGGCATGTTGGTCCATTCAAACGCCTCAGAAAAAATTGTAGCCATTGTTCCTCTTTCAACTGCCGGAGAAACAGTCATTTCGCTAAGAGAAGGCTTTGAAACTCTTCCCATAACTTCGTCTTTCTTACTTGCATATTGAGAAAATGCAAATACTGAAACGAGCATTAAACTAAATAAAACATAAACTTTTTTCATAATACACTAATTTTAGTTAAACAATTTTAAAGGACAAATATACACTTTTTATTAAAACAATTTTCGTTTAATAAACATTTTTTGAATATTTTATTAACATTTTTTTTCTCATAACTATTTTGCTATTTAAAACTAAAATATATCATACAAAAAAAATTAGGCAACATCTAAGAAAATTTGATTGTTTCGGATTAACATCAGGATTAAAACACGGAGTTGTGTTGAAATCATAATCTTCTTTAGATTTTTTCAGTTTTCAATAAAACCCAAATAGCTAAAAACATTGTTAATACATAAAAGAACATAACGGCAAAATTATAATAAAATGTGTCAACAATCCTATTACCAAAACGTTTATATCCATTTAAAAAGACTCGGTTATCTATAAACTTAACATCTTTATGAAAAATTCGGGGAAAATTTTCAAGGTTTGTATCATCAATAGTTTCATAATTTCTTATGATCCTGTTTATTCCAATATTTGAATATCTTTTTCGTACCTGATCTATATTATTGTATTTTCGAAATTCTAAATCTTTTAAATTAATAAGTACATCATTTTCTTTTTGCAAGGAATCAGGTAAAGCTGTATCAAACTTATCTTTTTCCAGAATTATTGCCATTTTTTTAGGATTATTATCTGCTGAATAAAAACTATTAATTTTAAAATTGTTAAGTTTTATTTGACTTTCATAAGGAATAACTATTTTCCCGTAAGGATTATTCATGTAGAAATCAGCAGTTACAGCCTCAAGACTCCATCTTAAAGGAATAAAGTCAGCAATATACGGGACATTTGGAGAATTTCCAGACGAGAATAAATTCAGTTTATCGTATCTCACTAATGCTCCGGATAAAATTATTTGCGGCAATATTACTACTGGTATTAATACAAAAGCCACAACCAGATTTTTCGATAATTTTGAAATTAAAATTCCGGCTAAGGTTCCCCAAAACATCAAAATCCATATCCAAAAGAAAAGTTTCATTCCATAAAAGTCGCAATTCATTATAACTATTCCGGGAAATACTAAAACCAATGACAATATAAAACTTATCAAAAAATACTTTATAAGTAGAGTTATTGCCTCAGCATTGTGGAACTTAAAGATTCTGCTTAAAAACCTACGGTACTCATAAATATAAAATCCTTCGTGGACGCTTATCATCATCCCTATAAAAACAGCTGTCAGCTGCATCACAAAAATCCAAACAGGAAAATTATCATTATAATAAAATTTCTTTGGCGAACTCAACAGACCCGAAAATAATATCCCGCAAAACATAAATGTGAAAAATAGTGCAAAAGATCGTTTATAATTCTTAAAATCAGATTTAAAATAAAGTTTTACAAAATTTTTCAGAGTGCCCAAAAAGTTTTGCTCGTAAAATGTTTTTATTGTTTTAAAGAGATTATTATTATCGCTTTTATTGTTGTTCTGAAACTTGTGATACCATTCTGCGGGAGAGAATTTTCGTTGACTATGTTGATTGTCGGAATAATTTTTGATTTCCACTAATTTAAAAATCACTGACGGGTCTTTACAAACTTCAGGAACTGTAGATATAGAAATGTTATCTGTCTGATTTCGAAAATATTCAAAACATTCGGCAGGTTTTCCGTAAAAAATACAATAACCGTCTTCGTCAATAAACAGTATTTTATCAAAAGCTAAAAACACATTATAATCCGGTTGATGCAAACTGCAAAAAATAACTCTGGAACTGTCAGTCAACATCCTTAAAAGTTTTGTCATTTCTAATGCGTCTGCAGAAGATAAACCGCTCAAAGGTTCGTCGAGCAACAAAATATCGGGATTAGTAACAAGAGCATTTGCAATTGAAAGCCTTTTTAATTCGCCTCCTGATAGATTCAGCGGTTTATTGAAAAATTTAACAGCAATAGATTCTTTTTTTTGACTAATCCCAACAAGATTTAACAATTCCTCAGCATTCAGAGAATTATCAAAAAACCTTGCAGTTGTGGAAACATTTTCATAAACAGAATAATAAGGAATAAACCCGGGATTCTGATCTACCAAAACTGTTTTTACAGGACCACTGTTAATATTTGTAGATTCAAGTATCTCGCCCGAAATACTTTTATTTTTGCCATATTCAGCAACAGCTTTCAAAAAAGTGCTTTTCCCACTTCCACTCCTACCCATCACAGCAATCAATTCCCCCGAAAAAAATTCAATGCTTACCGGATTTAAAATATATTTATTCTTCACCTTATACGACAATTCCCTTAATTTAAATTTTCTCACCTGTTCATTACTCCCAGAAAAATTTTTCATAAAATCATTAAGAACAATAGGATAATTATCATAGTAAATAACAGATTCCGCATCAAAAATAATTATTTCTCCTTTTTCAATTTTTCTGTGATTAAAAGAACTGTTTTCCTCCAAAATCTTTATTAAAACCAAATTATTTTCTAATTCAATAAAATAAAGAAGCAGGTTATTTTTAAAATTAAATGTTTTATAATTTAAACTGTCAAAATTATTTATCCCCAGAAACAAAAGTTCAAGTTTATCATTTTTAAAACCAATGCTCTCGCTTATTAACCTGATATATTCGTAAGATTGTTCATAAACTAAACATTTCTTGCTCAATTCAATAAGATGAAACATTAACACATACTTATCTTTTATTTGCAAATCAGAACCTATTTGATTGCAAATGCTGATAATTTTTAAGGAGTTCAAAGAACGTTTTTTAAACTTTCCGGTTTCGTTTTCGGAATATTTGTTAATTTCGTCGAGAAAAAAGTTCAAATATTTTTCCTGATATTTTTTATCAATATTTTGCAAAAATTTTGACACAACAGATTGAATATATGACAAATTTTCAGGTAAAACTTTTACCACAGTTATGGCAAAAATCTTTAATAAATTTCTTAAAATTTTGTGTGTTATCATATTAGCTGATATTTTAGCATTTAGATTAACTTTTTTTTAAGAAAGAAAAACAATATAAAATTAGTATTTCTGTTAAAATTGCAAAGTTTTTGAGTGGAAAAAACATTGTTTGGATAAAAAAAACATTTATGAAATTGAATAGCGTGCTTTTGATTCTGTTTTTTTCGTTATTTTTTGTTGATTTACAAGCAGATAATATTGAATTTACAGCCAAAGCACCATCACAAGTTGGCGTGAATCAGAATTTTCAGGTACAGTTTACTGTTAATAAACAAGGAACAAACATACAACCAGGTGATTATAGCGGTTTTAAGTTAGTTGGAGGTCCCTCAGTTTCCACAAGTCAGAATATCCAGATTATAAACGGAAACATGACACAGTCCACAACATATACTTATACATATACATTTCAGGCTTTAAATGTTGGCACATTTACAATTGGTCCGGGCAAAATAACCATTGACGGCAAAACCTATAGCTCAAATACTGTAAGAATTGAAGTTCAAAAAGATCCGGTTCAAAGTCAAAATCCCAGAAGCAACAGAAGAAGCTACGATCCCTGGGCAGACTTTTATAATGACTTTTTCGGACAGCCGCAGCAAGTACAACCAAAAGAAATCACTGCTGAAGATCTTTTTGCAAGAGTGATTGTTGACAAAACAACTGCATACAAAGGTGAACCAATTGTTGCAACGGTAAAAATATACACTACGGTAGATTTGATTGGTTTTAATGATATAAAACTACCGACATTTGACGCATTTTATGCCGAAGAAATCGAAAGTCCTGAAAGAATTTATTTTACAAAAGAAATTATAAATAACAGAACTTACAATACAGCATTATTAAAAAAGTACATACTTTATCCAAGAGTTACAGGTAATGTAAAAATAGAAAAAGCTGATTTTGATTGTCAGATACGAGTTTTGACCTCTCAAAATATGTGGTTTGGTAATTATCAAACCGAGAACAAAAAAATTAGCACTCCCGAAATCAACATTACAGTAAAACCATTAGCTTCGCCACCATCCACTTTTACAGGAGCTATTGGCAGGTTTGATTTAAAAATCGAAAAATCGGAAGATACCGTAAATGTAAACGACGCAATAACATTTAAGTTCATTGTTTCCGGTACGGGAAATTTCAACATGATTGAAACTCCAAAATTAGTTTGGCCTAAAGAGTTTGATGTTTATGATCCCGTTGTAAACGAAAAAACATCTGTAACTTCAAATGGAGTTACAGGCAGTAAAACTTGGGAATACACTCTAATTCCGCGTTTCCCCGGCAAATACAATCTGGGAAAATTTAACTTTACATACTACGACCTTAATACTCATCAATATAAAACAATAGAAACAAAAGAAGTAATATTTGCCGTCAGACGTGATAAAAATGATACTAAATTTAATGATAAAAGCTATAATTACTCCCAGAAAGGAATTGAATATATCGGCAACGAAGATATACGCTACATAAAAACCAGGAATTTTAAACTTTATAAAACAAACAATCAAATTACTACAACAGGAATATTCCCTTTTTTGTTTATTATTCCTGTAATTATATTTATTGTTGTAATTATTTTGTTAAGAAAGACAATAAAAGAGCGTTCTAACATTGTGAAGTTAAAACAAAAAAATGCAGGTAAAGTTTCCAGAAAAAGATTGAAAAAGGCAAGAAAATACTTACAAAGTGGTGAAAACGAAAAATTCTACAAGGAAATTATCTCCACCCTGTGGGGCTTTGCCGGCGACAGATTAGGTATTCCAGTAGCCGATTTAACAAAAGATAAAATCATTAATGTTCTTGAAAGTTTAAATGCCGACAGCGAATTATCCAAAAACTTCATTGATTTAATTGACCTTTGTGAATTTGCACATTTTGCTCCTGTTCAAACCGAACAGGATAAACACGAAATTTACAAAAAAGCAGCCGAGATAATTGAAAAATTAAATCAAGTTTTATAAAAATTTGAGATATGAAAAAACTTATAATCATAATATTAACTTTAAATTTCATCGGAAGTATTACATTATTCGGCAAACCCGATCAAAGAATTAAAATCTTACAGGATTCTGCTTTGAATTACTACATACAAAGCGATTATGAAAATTCTGTAAGAGTTTATCTCGAAATTTTAAAATACGGATATTACTCTTCTGAATTATATTACAATCTTGGCAACGCATATTACAAATCCGGCGATATCGCTTCTGCAATTTATTATTACGAAAAAGCAAAACTTTACAACCCCTCCGATCCCGATGTAAACCATAATCTTAAAATTTCATACTCACAAATAAAAAATAAAGTAGAACCTCTGCCCGAAATTTTCTTTATCACCTGGTATAAACAAGTGCTTAATTTGTTTTCTGCAAATACATGGGCTATTTTGAGTATTGTATTTTTCGTATTGTTGTTAACAGCAATAATAGTTTATCTCTTTGGTAAAACCATAACTCAAAAAAAGATAGGATTTTATTCTGGAATTGTATTTATTATACTGTTCTCCTTGTCGCTAACATTTAGCATCAAACAAACTAAAAATATTACAAATAACAATTTTGCAATATTATTCGATCCTGTTATGGTGAAATCAAGTCCTCAAGAAGAAGGTACCAATATGTTTGAAATTAACGAAGGGTTAAAAGTTGAAATTTTGGATTCATTAAACAATTGGTATAACATTAAACTTGCTGACGGAAAACAGGGCTGGATTATAAAAGAAAGTGTAAAAAAATTGTAAAATTTCAATTTAAGCACATTTATATTATCAAAAAATTTATTTTTGACATAAAAAAAAATTATAGAGTTATAATGAAGAAATTTATTCTTTTAATTTTCATTTCAAGTTTTATTTTTAGTTCATGCAATCTTTTGAATAAAAATCTTTGCAGAAATTATGTTAGCGACGAAGACTACATTCGTAGTTATGCAGAGGCAAAAAGTACCAATCCTCAACTTGCTGCCGAAAAATCATTATTTCAGGCAAAACAAAATCTATCAAAACTTATTGATGATTATATTCTTGAAAAATACAATCACAAGTTATTTCTCGAGGACCCCGATTACGAGATAAAAATTTCCACCGCACGTAAAACTATTATAAGCGACATAAATATTGTTTGTAACCGCGATAAATACCGTAAGGGTCTTCATTATAACTATGTTGCTGTAGAAATTTCGAAAAAAGAAATTGACACTGAGGTTGAAAAACGTCTAAAAGAAAAAATCAGATAATGGACATTGTGCTGATTATACTTGGTTCTATACTGATAATTGCCGGAATTATCGGTTGTATTCTGCCTGTGCTTCCGGGTCCGCCATTAAGTTTTGCAGGTTTACTTTTACTTCATTTTACGAGTATTGTACATTTTACGACCTTCACTATAATTTTCACTGCCTTAGCAGCACTTCTAGCAACAATACTTGATTATTTTGTACCAGCCTGGGGAACAAAAAAAGCCGGCGGTACGAAATGGGGCATTCGTGGAAGCGGGATTGGTGTGATTATAGGATTATTTTTTGCTCCTATCGGAATTTTTGTTTTCCCTTTTTTAGGAGCACTTATTGGCGAACTTTTTTATCATTATCAAATTAGGAAAAATGTAAAAGACCCTGATAAATTTTCAAAATCTCTTGTTGCCTCTTTAGGATCTTTTTTAGGATTGATATTTGGAATAGTTCTTAAACTTGCAGTAAGTTGTTTTATCGCATTTTTATTTATAAAAGAGTTAATATTAGCTTTATTTTAGATTAACCACCGGAATCGGTCGGGGACTGAGCGAAGCCGAAGACCCCGATGATGGATTCGGCATGAAACGGTGGTTTCGACTTCGCTTAACCACCGGTGGATTTGAAAGAAAAAATTCAGAATGCGACAGTAACTCGTTGGACATCCTGCAAATTATCTACGATAATTTAGGAGGCTTAGTACTCTGACAGACTTTTTGTTGAGTAGTTTTCAGTTTGTCGTTTTAATGTTTGTGTAGGAGTAGGTTGTTTGCGTTGTATTATTTCTTGCTCCATGTACTTTGTACCTTTTCCCTTTCTCCTTTCTCCTTCTACCTGTCATCTTCTAAATCAAAAAAGCTGAAATTCACGCTTCCATAAGTTTTTTTCATCAAAAAATATTTGTACGAACTAAAATCAATTTCTGCCGGATGTTCAATAATCAGTAGCGACTTATCCGACAATAATTCTCTGGTAAAAACCAAATCGTATATTTCCGGTATATTTTCAAGATCGTAAGGAGGGTCAGCGAAAATTAAATCAAATTTTTGTTTTGTTGATTTTAAATATCGAAAAACATCAGATTTAATGAGTCTGATATTATCGTTAAAACCAAGTTTTTCTATTGTGCTCTGAATAAATTTAGTATGAATAAAATTTTTTTCAACAGCAATAATACTTTTTGTGCCTCTGCTTGCAAACTCGTAACTTATGCTTCCTGTTCCGCTGAATAAATCGAGTACCGTAATATTTTCGAAGTTAAAATAGTTTGCAATCACGTTAAATAATGCTTCTTTTGCAAAATCCGTTGTTGGTCTTGATATAAAATTACCCGGCGGAGCAATGATTTTTCCCCTATATTTTCCTCCTATTATACGCATTTTAAATTATGAATTTAGTATTATCGAAAAATAGTGAGGTAAAATCTCCTGAAAACGATAATAATATTTATATTTTCTACTCAATGAAGAGAAATAAATGTTTGCAATAAATTTACGCAGGTTGATAATTGAAATATCAGCAGGATCAATAAAACCGCCAATTTCAACCTGGGTTGTATCGGGTTTAAGTCGAAGCTGATTAAAAATATTCACAAGATGATACAGAAAATCGTTTGCTGACTTATATTTAAAACTGTTAAACAGTTTAAGTTCGTCATTAAAAACAATTACATCGAAAAAATCGGGAGCGATGTTAACAAATATTTTAGAATCAGAAAGGTTTTCGTCGTTACGCAGTTTCAATAAAGAATTTTCGACAAAAACAGAGGCATCGCAAGAAATTTTGGCGTTGGGAAAATGATTTTTAAAAAACTCGTATTCGTTTTTTCCAACGGCGTAAATAATCACTGCATCAATAGCATCAATTTCGTCGTAAAGAAGAATTTCATCTTCGGTATAAAAATGAGTTAATTTAAAAATGTGAGAAATTTTTTCTTTTTGAAAAATTGATTTTGGAACAATAGATTTTTTAAAACCGGAGAAAATAATTTTTGAATTAAAACCTGAATGATTTAATTTATCTTTATCAATTATAGATTTAAAGAAAGCGATATTGTCAAGTTTAGTTTTAAAATTATTTGAGATTAAACCAATAAATTGATTTTCGTCTTCATTAAATACAGAATAAGAAAGTCCATCCTTATTTATCAGGATGGAAAAGCTTAATTTTTCAATATCGGGATCAAAAAAATCTTTTGATTTGATTCTGACTTCTTTCATTTAAAGTTTATTCCCAGTTACCGGCATTGTTTGTAGCTTCGGTTAAAGAGCCAACGCGTAAGCAAGTATCTTTTTTAAGAGCTTTATAGTTAACAATAAGTTGACGGTCCAGACCATCTAAAATATCATCATACAAAACATAACACTGGAAAACTTTCACCCAAACTCCCGAACCGGTGAGAACTGAAGCCGTATCCATTTTAAATTCGACTTTCTTTCCAACAGGAGAAAATCTCATATTTTCAATTTTGTAATTAACGTGTTTAAACAAAGAGTCCTTAATTGGGACGTAGAATGTATCACGCTGGATAATTCCAAGCTTTAAGGCTTCTTTTTCGGTTAAAGTATCGGGAACGGTACCAATTGCCTTAATAACTCTGATATTATCATTGTTTATAAAATGAATAAGAGTGTCAAACGAAGGCGTAAAGTATCCGTATCTTTCCCTGAAAGCGACCTGAGCAGTACGAATATCCTTTAATCTCTGGATAGTAACATCAAATCTGAAAGCTCTTTCTTTTTCAAAATCTATTGGTTTTTGAATACCCGCAACAATAAGATATGCAAGGGTTACAATTACACCTAAAAGAACCACCTTAATAATAATATCAACTGTCTTGTTCATTATTAGTAATTTTAATATTAGTTTTGCACAAAATTAAATTATTTTTCAAAATTCAAACAGTTTTTTTACAATTTTATTTTATGTCGGTAAACATTTTTAAGGATATTATAATAAAACATATTGACAACACACCTACAAACAGTCAGCTAAAAGCAATTGATGAAATCTACAATTTTCTAAAAAATAAAGATAAGCAAGGGATATTTGTACTGTACGGATATGCTGGAACAGGCAAAACTACACTGATATCAGCAATTATTGAAGCATTAAGTTATTATAAAACAAGAACTGTTCTTCTTACTCCCACAGGTCGAGCAGCAAAAGTACTCACAGAATATTCCGGACGTACTGCTTTCACTATTCACAGATATATATACCGCAGAAAAAACAATTCAGATCCGGAAGCAAAATTCACACTTAACTATAACAAATTAAAGGACACACTTTTTATTGTTGACGAAGCCTCAATGGTAAACAATTTTGAGACTTCGGATAATATTTTCGGAAGCGGCAACTTATTGCAAGACCTATTAGATTACGTTTACAATAACGATAACAATTGTAAACTTATGCTTGTGGGCGACAAAGCTCAACTTCCGCCCGTAAACTCCGTTATCAGTCCGGCTCTCGATATAGAATATTTAGAATCATTAGGATTTAACGTTTTTTCAACCGAACTCACAGAAGTCGTTCGACAGGCTGAAGATTCCGGTATCCTCTACAATGCCACAAAAATTAGAAATAAAATAAATGATGTTGATCTAAACATTAAAAATATAATTGATTTAGGCTTTAGAGACCTTAATTATATTAATGGTAGCGAATTGTTAGAAGAAATTGAAAGCTGTTACTCAAAATTCGGACAGGAAGAAACAAAAATTGTATGCAGGTCAAATCACGCTGCTGTAAAATATAATAATGGTATAAGAAACAGAATTCTATATCTCGAAGATAATTTATCTCCAGGGGATTTAATAATGGCGGTAAGAAACTCCTACTACTGGCTTCCGGAAAATATGGAACCGGAATTTATTGCTAATGGAGACATTTTCGAAGTATTAAAAGTTTATAATAAAAAATTCATTTACGGATACAATTTTGCAGACGTAAAAATCAGATTTGTTGATTATCCGGATATTGAAGTAGAAGCAAAAGTTCTACTTGACACTCTCGACTCGGAACAACCTTCGTGGGGAAATGATTTTTATAAAAAACTTTTTCAAACCATGATGGAAGATTTTCAAGATATTAAAGATTTGAAAAAACGAAGACTTAGAATACTTGAAGACCCGTACTTTAATGCAATTCAAATAAAATATGCTTATGCTTTTACCTGTCATAAATCCCAAGGAGGACAATGGAAAGCGATATTTATTGATCATGGATATTTAACAGATTTTAGTCCGGACAATCCGGCAAATTATGAATTTCTGCGTTGGTTATACACAGCTTTCACCAGAGCCACAGAAAAGTTATACCTCATTAATTTTAACAAAAAACTCTTAGCCGAATAGTATCTTCAAATCAGTTTTAAATTTTTCAATGTCAATTTTATAACCTAATTTTTCAAGTGAAGAAACAAAATCTTTATGCGAACGTTTAGCTCTGTACTCAGGTTCGCTTTGCGGGTGTTTTAATAATTTCTCAATAAAGTCTGGATTTTCGGAAATATTTAACACTGCATGAAACACAATAAATTCCCTACCATTATACATTGAAGAGCCTGCAATTTTGTAATCTCCTATACAAATATCGGAAATTCCCTTAATGCTAAGATCATTAACTCCTTGATTTTGCAGTGCTTCAATAATAATTTGATTACAATAAACAAAAACTTTTTTAATATTTTTAAAACTCTCGCTTGATATTCTCATGGAAACAATGATTGTTCTGGGAGTCAAAACAACTGCATGACCACCGCTGGGTCGCTTCAAAATTTCGATATCTTCCGAAATATTATCAACTTTTACCGCTGTTTCCAGTGAATCTCTTTGCCCCAAAACAATGTAAATCTTGTCAGGTTTCCATATACAAATATCATTTTTGCCGGGTGAAAACAAATAGGTATCAGAAAGATTATATTCTTTTAGCATTTTTTTTTCGTAAAAATAAGATTTTTCTGTATGATTTTTGTAATATTGCGAACCAAAATTCATAAAACTATGAAAAGTATGAATAATAAATTAGTAATTTTCGTGTTATTTATGTTTGTTGCATCTTTAGTTTTTGCACAAAAAGAAGTTGGTGTTTGGAAAACCATTGACGACAACACTAAAAAAGAAAAGTCGCATGTAGAAATTTATATTAAAAACGGTAAGCTCTATGGGAAAGTAGTGAAAATTCTGGATCCATCCAGAACCGATGCTAAATGTACCGAATGTAAGGGAGATTTATATAATAAGCCAATCGTTGGTATGCAAATAATAAATGGTTTGGAAAAAAGAAAAGATGATTGGTACAAAAAAGAAGGCATACTTGATCCAGAAAACGGAAAACTTTACGATTGCAAAATTTGGTTATCCGATAATAATACTTTACAAGTTAGAGGTTATTTAGGACCATTTTATAGAACTCAAACCTGGTATAGAGTGAAATAAGATTTATTCTTCATTATAAACCTCTTCTACTGATTTAAGAATTTCATTCAGTTTAAGAGGTTTTTCAAAAAATTTGGATGCTCCGGACTCAAAAGCCTGCATTTTATTTACAGAAGAAACATAAGCCGACTGCATAAATATCTGAATGTTGGGTTTTTTAGTTTTAATAATTTTTGTTGCTTCAATTCCCGACATTCCGGGCAATTTAATATCCATTAAAACGGCTTTGTACTTATCACTTTCTGGTGTGTCAAAAAAATTTACAGCATCATTTGCAGTCTCAAAATGTTTATATACAAATCCTTTTAATCTAAAAAACTCTGACAATAGAAATGCTCCTGTTGGATTATCTTCAATAATAATAAGATGTTTTGATCTATTCATTTTAGGACTACTTCTCAATTAAAAATCGTCCGAATTTAAGAAAATTGTTTTATAAATCAAAATATTTAAAAATATTTTCACAAAAAAATTATTTTTTTGATTTATACCAGTCGGCGTATTTAAAACTACAATTGGAATATGATTTATCAATATCAATATAAGTTTTAGAAATTTTATCCTCAATCCACTTTTTAATAATTTTCATTCCTTCTGCCTGCAGAGCTATTTGTTGTATTTCCTGATAGTCGTCAATAAGATTGGCAGTATGAGTTTCTACTTTACTGTCGAGGCGAATTATTCTCATAACTTTTGATCCTCTGCCTGTTGAAGCTAAAAAAGGTTCGGAAATATCACCGGGTTTCATTTTTGATAATACCTTCATTGTAAAAGGATCAATAACTTCGGGATTCATTCTGGTATTCCCATAATAAGGATTTGTAACTTTACCGAAATTTTGTTTGGAATCCCCTTCACTGAACTTTAGAACAGCTTCGGCAAAACTTATGGAATCATTTTTTATAAGAGCATAAATTTCTTCGGCTTTCTTTTCAGCCTCCATAATACTTTTATCATCAGGTTTTGGAGTAATTAAAATATGGCGGAAATTCATTAAATTACCTTTACGCTCAATGAGCTGGATAATATGAAATCCATATTCAGTTTCAACAACTCTTGAAACATCGTCCGGACCGGTTAAATTAAAAGCAACAGCCGAAAACTCAGGTACAAGATCTGTTCTGCTTACAAAGCCAAGTTCCCCCCCCCTTGCAGCTGAACCCGGATCTTCGGAATACAAAATTGCCATAGTTGCAAAACTTTCGCCTTTGAGTATTCTTTCGCGAATATTATTTAGTTTTTCAATTGTCTTGTCTTTCTCTTCTTTTGTGATTTGTGGAATAATAACTATCTCAAAAAATTCATAATATCCCTGAATAACAGGTAATTCATCTTTAGATAAAGATTCATAAAACTTTCTTACATCTGATGGAGAAACTTTAATGTCGGATGTTAATTTTTGCTGTACTTTTTGAGTCATCATCTGTTCGCGTATCAACTCTCTGAAATCATTTTTTATTTCGTTGATACTTTTGCCAAAATACTCTTCAAGTTTTTTTTCTGAACCATATTGAGTGATAAAAATGCTCAAGCGCCTATCAAGTTCGTTTTCAACCTCCCTGTCCGTAACCTGAATACTATCAGCTTTTGCTTGAAGATACAATAGTTTTTGAAACAACAATTCCTCTAAAACTTCACATCTTAAATCTTCCTCCTCGACATATCCTTGAGCAAGAAACTGATAATACTGATTTTCGATATCAGATTTTAAAATAATTTCATTTCCAACTTTCGCAACTATTTGATCTATCACATTTGATTGTGAATAGATAACAATTGTCAAAAAACAAGCAGCAACAACTAAACTAATTCTTCTTATCATAATAATATTTTATTTCACCAGATTCTTTGGCCTTATTCATTAAGTCCGAAACAAATTTTGCTCGTTCTGTTTCTCTTCTCTTATTGATTATTGTTTTATAAATTAAAGGTTTTGCAAGTTCAAAAGGCATAATTTGACCTTTGAGATAATACTCATCAAATTTAACAATATAACGTTTTTTATTTACAACAAAATCCAAAACATTCCTTGAGAGCAAATCAGCATCATCAAAATTTCCCTTGTAATTTACGATACTCAAAAATTCTCTCAATTCAATATATTCCTCAAAAAAGAATACCTCACGATCTGCACCGATACAATATTCAATTAAAGCCTTTTTATCTTTGAGCCCCGATGTCGAAACTTTATTCAAGACTTCATAATATACATTTATATCGGCGTTCATAGTCAAATAAAAAGCTTTAACATAAGTATTGCTTAGAACGTAATCTTTAAGGTGATTATTGTAATATTCCTCAATTTCTTCAACACTTACCTTTTCATCAACTTGAGAATAAATAAAATCTTTTTCATACTTGCTCACATAAAGATCTCTGCGGTAATCTTCAACTTTTTTATGAATTTCAAGTGTGTCTTGAATTTTTTCTTTAGCAATACTAAAAATTAACCTATCAGCTAGCCAATTTTCTATATACATCTTAGCAAAAGCCGTACTGTCTTCAGGTGAGATATTTTTTGGAATAACCGCGTTTAGTTGGTTTCGTGTAAGAACATCACCGTAGGCTTCGACTAAAATTTCGGAATCGTCGGTTTTTGATGATTTCTTACACGAAATTGCAACTAAAGAAATTATAACCAGAATTAATAAAAGCCTTTTCATTATAGATTATTTTCCCGCCAATGATTTTAAAACATCATCATGAACTGTAACCTTATATTTATTTTTAAGTTCCTTAATCCATTCCTGCTCGAGGTAATTTTGATAATCTGCAGTGATTATACCTCTGGCTTCATTAATGGATTTATGTTCCGGTCCTCTAATTAAAACAGTTCTCACAATAAAATTAGCTTCATCTAAAAATACATATTTGCTGCCCGGAGTATCAGAAAGTTGTTTATCTTTTACCGAAGATTCATTCTTTTCTTTTAACTCTGATTTTGCCAGAACGACATTTTCAGGATTTTTCTTATTCAACTTATCTATTATGGTTAAATTATCAAAATTCTTATTTAAGGCTTTATAAAGAGTTTTAGCAGTTTTTAAATTTGCACATTTATATTCTTTGAGCTCGATTCTGTTTCCCCACATATACTTATCCTTGTTTGCTTGGTAAAAAGCTTGCAAACCAACAGTATCGGTTATAGCTTTTGACCACACCATTTTATCAGTTAAATCGAACAATAAAATCCCGTCGTGATATTCGTTTACGAGATATTTAAACGAAGGATATTTGTTTTCTAAGATTGATTCTTCATAATTGAGAAGCATCTTTTCTCCAAAGTTTGACAGAGAATTATCAACAAAAATTTTAAGATTTATAGGAGTTTGTTTGCGGTTAAATTTTTCGAGATATCTTAAAAAGTCTGCTTGAGTGTAGTTTTTATCGAGAAACGACACAACGATTTTATTATATTTTTCAAGGTCTTCGGGCAATTTCCATGAGCCTGAAAATATACTGTCAGTAACAATAGCATATATTTCTTTTAAGTTTTGAGGATAAGTTTTATAATTATACTCAGCTTTTAGTTGTTTCAAGATAGCATCACGGCTTTTACTTGTTCTGTCGCTGCTGCTTATTTTAGATTTAATTTCATTTTTAACTTCTTCATAGGGCTTAATAGGTTCTATTTCGAGAAGTTTTATCAGGTGATATCCGTAGGATGTTTTTAATAATGGATAAATATCTCCCGGTTTTTCGAGACTAAATACGGCATCTTCAAATTCTTTAATCATTCTACCACCGACAGTTACCCAGCCAATTTCACCACCTTTTTCGGCAGTACGACGATCTTCGCTATATTGAAATGCAAGTTTTTCGAAATCTTCTCCCTGTTTAATCTTTTGATAAACAGTATCCATAATAGCTCTGGCATCTTCGTCAAGTTTTGAACCAGAACCTTTTGGTACCAGACGCATAATATGAGCAACTTTGTACTTTCCTTTAGCAGGCCTTTTGTTTGTAACTTTTAAAATATGATATCCATATCGAGTTCTGAAAGGTTCGGAGAAAGAACCTACAGGAGTATTATACATATAATTCTCGAATTCATAAACAAGACTGAAAACTGTTCTGTAACCAAGATTTCCGTCATTCATAGCAACAGATTCATCTTCAGAATATTCTCTTGCGAGTTTTACAAAATCTTCTCCTTTTTTTAGTTTGTTATAGATGTCATAAATCTTTTTGTATGCTTTTAAAGTGTCTTCAGGTGAGGCATTTTGATTTACTTTGATTAAAATATGCGAAACCTCAATATCAAATTTCATACGTTCATAAGCCTCAAGATAAAGTTCTTCTTCTACTCTCTTGTCAGTTAAATAAGGTTGAGCAAGCTGTGAGCGATAACCGGCAAGCTCTTGTTTAAAAGATGCCAGAGTATCGAGTCCTAATTTTTTTGCCTCATGAACTTTGAGTTTAAAATTAACGAATAAGTTCATGTATTCGTTCATAGCCTCATAAGTCATGGTGTTCTCGTTTGTATTATTCTTTTTGTAAATATGCAGAAACTCTTCTGCCGAAATCTTTTCGTCGTCAATTTCAAGAATAGTTCTTTCCTGTGCATTTAACAAGCTAAATGAAAAAACTAAAACAAATCCAAACAAAATCTTTTTCATAATTTAAGACTTTTATAATTTAACAATTATTAATCAGCTCTCGAGTAATTTGGTGCTTCTCTTGTAATAGTAACATCGTGAGGATGATTTTCAATTACGCCGTTAGTTGTTATTCGTACAAACCTTCCGTTTTGACGCAATTTTTCGATATTTTCGCAACCGCAATAACCCATACCGGCTCTAAGTCCACCTATTAATTGATATATTACTTCGTTTAAAGTACCTTTATATGGAACTCTTCCGGAAATTCCTTCGGGCACGAGTTTTTTGATATCATCTTCCATATCCTGGAAGTATCTGTCTTTAGAGCCTTGCTGCATAGCTTCGAGTGAGCCCATTCCTCTGTATGATTTGAATTTTCTGCCATTAAAGATAATGGTTTCTCCGGGAGCTTCTTCAGTGCCGGCAAACAGTCCGCCTGCCATAATTGAGTGAGCCCCGGCTGCTATAGCTTTAACAATATCTCCTGAATATCTTATACCTCCGTCGGCAATTATTGGGACATCAGTATCTTTTAAGGCTTCGGCAACTATCATAATGGCTGATAATTGCGGTACTCCCACTCCTGCAACAACTCTTGTTGTACAAATAGAACCCGGTCCGATACCAACTTTTACAGCATCTGCTCCGTTGTCCACAAGCATTTTAGCTGCCTCGGCTGTAGCAATATTACCAACAACAAAATCAACCCCACTGAATTTTTTCTTTGCTTCTTTCAGAATATTGTTTACACTTTTTGTATGTCCATGAGCAGTATCAATTACAATAGCATCAACGCCAGCATCAATCAGAGCTTCCATTCTTGCAAATGTATCTGCTGAAATTCCAACCGCAGCTGCAACACGCAATCTGCCTCTGCTGTCTTTACATGAATTTGGACTTGCATCTGCCTTTGTTATGTCTTTATAAGTTATTAATCCTACTAATTTTTGGTCTTTATCAACAACCGGCAATTTTTCGATACGATATTTCATAAATATCTCTTTTGCTTTTTCGAGTTCTATACCTTGCTCGGTTGTAATAAGATTTTCACTTGTCATTATATCCGTAATCGGAAGTTTCATGTTTGTCTGAAACCTCATATCTCTGCTTGTAACTATACCTACAAGTCTTTGATTATCGTCAACAACCGGAATACCACCAATATTATGCTCCATCATTATTTGTTTGGCTTCTCCAACTTTACTGTTAACGTTAATGGTGATAGGATTTAAAATCATTGCGTTTTCGGCTCTTTTTACCTGATAAACATGCTTAGCCTGTTCCTGAATGCTCATGTTTTTATGAATTACTCCTATCCCGCCTTCTCTTGCCATGGCAATTGCCATACGACTATCGGTAACCGTATCCATTGCAGCCGAAACTATCGGAGTATTTAATACTATGTTTCGAGAAAATTTTGATTTTATTTCTACTAAACTTGGTAATACTTCTGAATATGCAGGTATCAATAAAACATCATCAAAGGTGAGACCTTCGTACAAAATTTTTGAATTTGCCATATTTACTTCTTAATTATGAATTAAAAAATCACACGAAAATACAACTTTTTGTTTGAGTAACAAATACTTTTTTTTAAATTTGTAAAATATGGGATATTCTTATGAGCAAATACAGACAAATTCTTCAGAAATATTGGGGATACAACAAATTTAGGGAGCTGCAAGAAGAAATTATTTTGTCGGTTGCTGCCGGGAAAGACACTCTGGGACTATTACCAACCGGTGGAGGAAAATCTATAATTTTTCAAGTTTTTTCGCTCGCTCATCCGGGAGTTTGTCTGGTAATTACTCCCTTAATTGCTTTGATGAAAGACCAGGTACAGAATCTTCATAAAAGAGGTATTAAGGCGGCTGCTATATATACCGGAATGTCCAGAATGGAAATTGAAAGACATTTAAACAATGTGTGTTATGGGGATTACAAGTTTTTGTATTTATCTCCGGAACGTTTGCAAAATGAATTCTTCCGCAGCAAGCTCAAAGAAATGAATGTAAACCTTATTTGTGTTGATGAATCGCATTGCATATCACAATGGGGCTACGATTTTCGTCCATCGTATCTTAATATTGCCGAAATTCGCAAAGAACTTCCAGGAGTTCCGGTTCTGGCTCTTACTGCTACTGCTACACCCGAAGTTGTTGACGATATTCAGTATAAATTACTTTTCAAAGAAAAGAATGTTTTTAAAAAAAGTTTTGAACGTAAAAACCTTACTTATTATGTTTCAAATACCGAAGATAAAATAAAATCTTTATTTAAAATTGTTACTAAATTTCAAGGGAGTGGCGTTGTTTATGTACGCAATCGCCGCAAAACAAGAGAATACGCCTTATTACTTCAAAAATACAAAATTTCGGCAGATTTTTATCATGCAGGACTAGACCCCAAAGACCGCGAATTAAAACAAGACGCATGGCAAAAAGGAGAAATTCGTGTAATGGTTTGTACAAATGCTTTCGGTATGGGAATAGACAAGCCGGATGTTAGATTTGTCGTTCACATGGATTTACCGGATTCATTAGAGGCCTATTTTCAGGAAGCAGGAAGAGCAGGACGTGACGGAAAAGAAGCATGGGCTTTCCTTTTAACAAATAAAACCGACAGTGCTCAGCTCAAACGTAACATGACAACCGCTTTCCCGGATTATCCGGTTGTTACAAATGTATATAACTCGATTTGCAATTACCTTCAAATTCCTTACGGAGCCGGAAAAGATTTAGATTATCCTTTCGATATTTTTGACTTTGCATCAAAGTTTAAAATTGACGTGCTTACAACTTACAATTCATTAAAAATCCTTGAATTATCACAACTAATATCATATCACACAGATGTTAATACCACTTCCAGAATAATGTTTATCGTTAACAGAGATGATTTGTATAAATTTCAGGTTGAAAATCAAAGTCTGGATATTTTCATAAAGCTTTTGTTACGTACCTACACAGGATTATTTAATGATTACGTTAATATTTCGGAAGAATATCTTGCAAAAAAAGCCGGCGTTGTACCTGATATTATA
Source organism: uncultured Bacteroidales bacterium (assembly GCA_937982115.1). Lineage (GTDB taxonomy): Bacteria > Bacteroidota > Bacteroidia > Bacteroidales > ML635J-15 > Bact-19. Next base: position 35,537 of record CALJNE010000006.1, read on the forward strand.
TATAACCTTTTGAAACAACTCTCCCATTTTAAAATTATAAGTTATATTCCAAAAATCAATAAACCTTTGATTCATTTCATTTCCGAAAGACTCGAAGAAAGAAGTATTATCTATAAAAGAGAAGAACTTAACACCCTCAAAGAACGTACTCTTTCGAGAATGCAAGCTATGCTGCTTTATGCCGAGAGTAAAAATAAATGCAGAAGTCAACAATTACTTGCTTATTTTGGTCAAATAGATTCCCAGCGTTGCGGCACTTGTGATGTCTGCTCCAGAAGAAATGAATTAGGATTAAGTACTTATGAATTTGATATTATTTTGGAACAAATAAAAAAAATAGTTAAAATTGAACCAATTTTGTTGAATGATTTAATTGAAAAAATTGATTTCGATGAAACAAAAATTATCAAAGTTGTACAATGGCTGTTTGATAATAAAAAATTAGTTTATAACGATGAAAACAAATTGTTCTGGAATAAAACTAATGACACAATTAAAACATAAAAATACATTATTTAAGATGAAAAATATTTTACCTAAAGCCTTAACTTTCGTGTTATTCATAAGTTTTATTTTGTTTTTCACCAATTGCGGAGAATCAGATGCTGACCTCGAACAACAGGAAAAAATGATTGGATACTGGAAACCTGTAAACAGTCAGGGAAATGATATTCCGGAAATACCGAAATACGTTTTTTTGGAGAATAATCGGGGCGTATCTATTTACGAACCGTTTAATTCAACCGACTCTTTTGGATGGGAAGTTCGACGCAAACAATTAAAAATTTATTATGACAAAGCTCCAGATTATTATATCGGATATGATAATTATAATACCCGCAGTTTATTTAAGATTAAAGAATTTACTGATACAGCAATGTACGTTATACAGTTTTTCAGTACAGGATATCAAAAGGAATACTATTTAAAAAGATTTCAGCCTTCTGTTGACAATGATGATTTTTAAAAATAATATGTTATAAAAAACATTATGATATTGATTTTTCTAAATTAAGTTTATTATTATTGCTAAGTCAAAACAAAAATTTTAGAACATGTATAACTTACCATTACCACAAGAACTTGTAAGAACTGAAGTAGAAAATTTCGGTATAAAAGATTTATCAAAAGCAACCATAAGAGAAATTGTAGGAATTGTTAATAATCTCAGTAAGAAAACAGGCATAAATTATATGCGAATGGAGATGGGAGTTCCCGGCCTTAATCCTCCAGAAATTGGTGTTAATGGAGAAATTGAAGCATTAAAAAGAGGTGTTGTTAGCATATATCCGATGGTTGACGGAGTAAAGGAATTAAAACAGGAAGCTTCCAGATTCATCAAGTTGTTTATGGGCATTGATGTTAGTCCGGAGTCTTGTATCGCAACTGTGGGAAGTATGCAGGGAGCTTATGCAACCTTTATGATGTGTTCTAATCTCGACCCAGAAAAAGATACAGCTTTATTTATTGACCCCGGCTTCCCTGTTCAGAAGCAACAGTTTAAAGTTCTTGGATATAAATTCGACAGTTTTGATGTCTATAATTACAGAGGCGAAGCTCTCAGAGAAAAATTGGAATCCATACTCAGCAAAGGCAATATAAATTCAATCATATATTCAAACCCAAACAATCCATCATGGATATGCTTAACTGACGATGAACTTAAAATAATCGGAGAACTGGCAAACAAATACGACGCCATCGTGATTGAAGATTTAGCATATTTTGGAATGGATTTCAGAAGAGACCTCTATCATCCCGGACAACCTCCTTATCAGGTTTCTGTGGCTAATTATACTGATAATTATGTACTTCTGATTTCCGGTTCTAAAGCATTTACTTATGCAGGTCAGAGAATTGGAATTGTTGCTATCTCCGACAAAATTTATCATCGCTCCTATCCTAACCTGCTCACAAGATTTGGTTCTGATAAATTTGGATATACTTTTGTTCAACGACTTATTTATGCATTAAGTTCGGGAGTAAGTCATTCTGCTCAATACGGGCTTGCGGCAATGTTAAAGGCTGCTAACGACGGTAAATTTAATTTCATCGAAGAAGTCAGAGAATATGGAGAAAGAGCTCGTATTATGAAAAAATTGTTTAGCGATGCAGGCTTTTATATTGTTTATGATAAAGACCTCGAAGAAGACTTAGCTGATGGATTCTATTTTACTATTGCATATCCAGGAATGAACGGGAATCAAATAATCGAAGAATTATTGAGGTACGGCATTAGTGCTATCTCGTTAGGTAATACCGGAAGTGAAAAGTCTGAAGGTCTTCGGGCTTGCGTATCGCAAATAAAACTTGATATGATGCCTGAACTCGAAAAAAGACTGAAACTCTGGAAAGAAAATCACAAATAAATGTTACCGGAAGATATTATTAATATTTATAAATCCGGGTTCCCCGATGACAAAGTTAAAATTCTTAACAAGAATTCTATTCTTGTAAAAAAAGACATGTTTATTGTCGTTGTAAAATACAAAAAAAATAAGTTATCGGTAAAATCGGATTTTAATTTAACTCACCCTTTAATTTTAAGTTTTGTGATTATTGGGATTTTGCTTGGAGTTATTCCTTTATTGCTGTTCACAATCGTATTTTACATAATCTATGGTAGAAAATTAAAAGAACTAAGTACACAAACTTACGAGTATCTAAAAAACAATGGAATACAATAATTTTACTATTTTTCAAAAACTTTTCGATGACTACGTTGAAAAATACTTGCAAAAAAGAAGCAATAGTGATTACAAACAAAATATAAATCTAAAAATTAATCATAGTAAAGAAGTTTTTAAACATGCAGTAAAAATTGCAGAAACAGAAAATCTTGCGAAAAAACAAATTTTCACAGCAGGATTATGCGGACTTTTTCATGATATTGGACGCTTTTATCAATACTTTCATTTTAACACATTTAAAGATTCTGAAAACTTGTACCACGGACAAATTGGTTGCGAAGTTATTGACAAAGAAAAATTTTTTTCTGATGTGGATAATGATACAATAATCCTAATTAAAAAATCTATTTACGCACATGGTTTAATTTCTATTCCCAAGGATTATTCGGAAGAAGAAAGATTCTTTTCAAAAATTACCCGCGATGCCGACAAGTGCGATATATTTTCAATTGTAGCAAAATACTACAACGAAACCGAACCGCGTAACGTTTCACTTGAATATGGATTAAGTGCAGAGCCAAAAATCTCTGAAAATGTTCTGAACAGTTTTCTCAACAATTTTGTAGTCTCAAAATCTGATTTAAAAACACTGAATGATTTTAAAGTGCTTCAAATTTCATGGATATACGACATAAATTTCTCATATTCAAAACATTATATCAGAAAAAATAATTTTATACCTATTATACTTAACACAATCACTGATAATCAAAACAAAAACAAAATCATTAATCATCTGAACAAAGTGTGGTTTAGGTAAAATTAAATCCAACACATCATCTTCAAATAAATAATTAGATTTAATAAAAACAAAAGCCTGCACGGAGGCAGGCTTAAGATTGTTTTATCTTCAAATTTAATTAGTTTAATTAACTTTAAATCTAACATCTCCTTTTTCGAAGAAATCAATAATTTGTTTAATAGCAGCAATACCTGCATTAACATTAGCTTCTTCGGTTTGAGCTCCCATTTTTTTCGGAGTGAAAAAGAATCTTCCGGGGAATTTTTCTGTCATTTCGGCAGCACAATCAGGAACAATATCAGAAAGATAAGCAAAATCTTTACGTTGAGCCATTACTTCAAGCAAATCAGCTTCGTTAATAACTTCTTTTCTTGCAGTATTAACTAAAACCGCATTTTTAGGCATCAACATCATTAAATCTTTATTGATAGATTTTTTTGTTTTTTCATTTGCCGGAATATGCAAAGAAACGTATTGGCAATTTTTATACAATTCTTCAACAGATTTTACTGGAATTACACCATCAGCTTGCATTACAGCATCATCAACAAAAGGATCGAAAGCAAATATTTTCATGCCGAATCCTTTTGCAATCATTCCAACATATTTTCCAACATTACCGTAAGCATGAATACCAATAGTCTTACCTCTCAGCTCAGAACCAGATTTGCCGGAGAAGAAAGCTCTTGCATGATAAATCATCATACCGAAAGCAAGTTCGGCAACAGCATTAGAGTTTTGTCCAGGAGTATTCATTGCTACAACATTATGTTCAGTAGCTGCATTCAAATCAATATTATCATAACCTGCTCCGGCTCTAACAACTATTTTCAAATTTTTACCGGCTTCGATAACTTCTTTATCAACAATATCACTTCTGATAATGATTGCGTCAACATCTTTTACAGCGTTTAAAAGCTCGTCTTTAGTTTTATAATTTTCGAGTTTTACTAATTCGTAGCCTGCAGATTTTGCAATGTTTTCAATTTCAATAACAGCATCAGCTGCAAATGGCTTTTCTGTTGCTAAAAGTACTCTTTTCATATCTTTAAATTTTTGTTTTTTCAAAAATAAAGTTTTTAATGATTTTGAAAAAAAAATTTAACATATTTAAAAACAGATTTTTTGTTAAAATTTTGTTAGAATTTTATATTTTTACGTCAATAAATTTTTTGATATGAAAAAGGTTTTAAGCATTGTTTTCTGGATAAGTTTGATCCTTTGTTTCAATCAGGTTTTTTCACAAACCGGAACAGTAAAAGGAGTTGTAACAGACTCTAATGGAGATCCTTTGTTTGGAGCTAACGTTGTTGTAAAAAACACTTCGTTGGGAGTAATCTCCGGAATTAATGGTGAGTTTGTGTTGGGAAATATCCCGGTAGGTGAGAGAATTATTGAGATATCTTTTGTGGGGATGAAAAAACAAGAGCACAAACTTTTGATTGAGGCTAACAAAACCATTACCTTAAATGTTAAACTCGAGGATGATGCCGTAGTTCTGGAAGATGTTGTGGTTATCGGTTACGGAAGACGACAAAAGAGAGATGTTACCGGAGCAATATCTTCAATAAGTTCAGATGATTTAGGCGATGCTGTGTTGCCAAGTTTGGAATCTTCCTTACAAGGACGAGCCGCAGGTGTACAGGTAACGACAGCTAACGGTATGGCAGGAGCTCCCATAAATGTTAAAGTGCGTGGAACAAATTCAATTTCGGCAGGCTCTCAACCATTATATGTTATTGATGGTATTCCTGTAACAACCGGAGATTTTTCAGCCAATAACACAGGTACAGGATTTAATGCACTGAGCGATTTAAACCCAAACGATATTGAATCAATTCAGATTTTAAAAGACGCTGCTGCAGCAGCAATTTACGGGTCACGTGGAGCTAATGGAGTTGTTTTAATTACAACTAAAAAAGGTAGTGCCGGTAAAACAAAATTCAATATTAACTATTATAGTGGTTTTGTGGAAGCTGCAAACAGAATCGAACTTATTAACGCCGAACAACATCTTGCTTTGAGAGATTCGGCAAGAGTTCGCAAAGGACTTGATCCGGAAGATAAAAACTCGATTATTTACACACCTATCAATGGTAATCCTATAACAAGAGCTATGGCCGACAGCATAGCTGCACTTGGAGGAACAGATTGGATTGATTTAGTGCTGCGTCGTGGATTTGTGCAGGAAGTTTCGGCTACTGCTCAAGGCGGTAACGACAAAACCATATTTTACATGGGGGTTACCTATAAAGACGAAGAAGGTTTTGTTATTGGAAATTCTTACAATAGAATCAGCGGAAGAATTAATGTTGAAAACAAAGCTACAGACAAACTCAGTATTGGAAGCAATATGTCTGTTTCATACAGCAAAAACAAAAGAGTACCAACAGGTGATGCAGGAGGTTTAGGATTGGCACAACAAAATTTACCTTACATTCCGGTTTATAATCAGGATGGAACATATTTCGATCCTTACAAAAATCCACTCTGGCAACTCGAAAATTGGCATTTCCAAGCAAACTCTTTCAGATCCATTACCGGATTATATCTTAATTATGAATTTACAAAAAATTTGAGTTTTAGATCTGAGTTTGGCGTTGACTTTATGAATTTAGGCGAAGATGAATTCAGGTTCAGAAATGTTCAGGATACAGGTTCGGTTTCCTCAGCCTGGGACAGAAGAACTAATGTTTACAATTATACTACCAACAATTATTTTACCTATAATTTAAAAATCGGAGACCATCAAGAAGCAGATTTTACTTTAGGTCAATCCTATCAAAGGAGTAAAACAAGCGGAGTCGGGCTTAATGGATGGAATTTTCCAAATGATAATCTTAGAAGTCCGGGTTCAGCAGATCCTTCAAATATGTCGGGATATAGCTATTCAACAGGTTTTGCTTTTGATTCTTATTTCTTTAGAGTTAACTACAAACTTTTTAATAAATATCTTGCAGGCTTTAGTATAAGAACCGACGGCAGCTCACGTTTTGGACGCGACAACCGTTACGGTATTTTCCCTGCAGTTTCTGCAGGTTGGATAATTAGCGACGAAGATTTTATTTCAAAGGATGGAGCTATTAGTTTCCTGAAACTTAGAGCCTCGTATGGTCTCACCGGAAATGCAAATATTGACGACTATGCTCATTTAGGTTTTTATGTTGCAACAGGCGGATACAACGGGGCTTCGGCAATAATACCCGCAACATTGCCAAATCCTCTCTTAAGCTGGGAAAAGTCAGTAATGTTTGATGTTAATCTTGATTACGGATTCTTTAACAACAGAATTAGCGGTAGTATAACCTACTACGACAAACGCAGTTCAGACTTATTGCTACAAGTAACTCTGCCAAGTTCATCAGGTTATTCCAAAATCTGGAGAAATATCGGAGCTTTAACAAACAATGGAGTTGAATTTGAAATTACAAGTCATAACATTCAAAAAAAAGATTTAAAATGGACAACTAACTTAAATTTAGCACATAACAGAAACATCGTTACAGACGTTGGAGGTTTACCCCCTGACGCATTTGACAACAAAACCGGTGGTGATGCACGCGTAATTTTGGGATATCCGGTCGGTACAGCATATTTGGTTGAATGGGCCGGTGTAGCAAAAGAAAATATGCAAATCGGACTATGGAATGTTGACGGAACTCCTGTACTCGACAATGAAGGTAATCAAGTTATGGTAAATGTGCAAGCCGGTACAGAATTATACTATGACCTTAATGGAAATTTAATGACCTATGCAAGCCCTACCGGCGACTTTTACGGAGATAACAGAAAACCTGCCGGAAATCCGTTCCCTAAACTCGTAGGAGGTATTACAAACACATTTAACTGGAAAGGATTTGATTTTAGTTTTCTTTTCACTTTTCAATATGGAAACACAATTTATGATGATCAGGCCAAACGTATGATAGGTGATTTTTACAGCATTGCTCAACGTCCAGAAATTCTTGACGCATGGTCTGAATCAAATCCTGATTCCGATGTGCCGGGATTAAATCAATACACAACCTACGTAAACTCCACCCGATTCTTATACGATGCTTCTTACATCAGACTGAAAAATCTTTCATTAGGTTATTCATTCAGTAAATCTGTATGTCAAAAGTTAAAACTCAACAGTATGAGAATTTATATTTCAGGAAATAATCTCTGGATATACACAAAATATAGAGGTTGGGATCCTGAAGTAATCAGGCATACAAATTACAATGATCCTGATTCAAATGTTTCGTTTGCGGCACCTTCATTTGCAACACCGCAAGCAAGAGTAATTATCGGTGGAATTCAAATTACATTTTAACTTTAAAACATTGAATTATGAAAAAGATAAATTTCATCAAAATATTGGTTGCTGTTTCACTCGGAGTTTTCACAACTTCATGCGAAAAACTTCTGGATGTTGAACTAAACGACAAAATTCCTAACGAGTATGCAATAAACTCCACAAGAGATTTACAACTTGTACTTAATGGAGCTTATGATGCTATTCAATCCGGTAGTGTTCTGGGTGGCAATTTAGTAATTTATGCCGATTTACTTGCTGATGATACAAAAATTGGTAATGAAAACAAACTTAATAGATTCGGAAAATACGAAATCTATAATATGACTACATCTCCTCAAATTACCGAAATAGCATCATTTTGGGGAACGGCTTATGCAGCAATTAACAGAGCCAATAATGTAATTTATACAATTGACAATAACCTTGTAAATGACCCTCATTTCGATTTGAATAAAGACAGATTAAAAGCTGAAGCATTATTTATCAGAGCCTTGTGTCATTTCGAATTGGTAAGATTTTTCGCAAAACCTTATGATGTTGATAATAAAGGCAATAACAACCAACCTGGCGTACCATACAGAAAACTGCCGTCACTTTCGCCTAATGATTTACACATGGCTCGTAATACAGTCGAAGAAGTTTATCAATACATTAAAGAAGACCTCGAAACTTCGAAAACCCTATTTGCAAATGCAGGTGTATTTACATCTAATTCATTAGCTTCTTACATGTCTTCCACAGCATTGCTTGCAAGAGTATGTTTCTTTTCCGGAGATTACACTAAAGCAGCTCAAAATGCCGATGAAGTTATTCAAAGCGGGTATTATACACTGGCAGAAGATTATTCATCAATTTTTAAATTAAGCGGTAACACTTCAAACCCTGAAGTAATTTTCCAAATAGTAAATATTGTAACCGACAACAGCAATTCATTAATAGATGCTTATTCACGAAGCAAAAATCCACTATTTCAAACTACCGCAATAATATATAATATGTATTCTCCAAATGATATTCGCAGACAAATGATAAATAAATATTTTGTGATTTACTATGTAAAAAAATATGACGAAACCCTTATTGAAGGAGTCTCTCAACCTCTAAACAGAGTTTATTTGCGTTTGGCTGAGATGCATCTTATCAGAGCTGAAGCTAATCTGCTACAAGGAGGCCCCGGAAATATTATTCAAGCCTACGATAGCTATAATGCTTTGAGACAAAGAGCTTTTGGAACAAATTACATACCCGAATCCGTAGCTTTAAACGACTTACTCGATTCTGTTCGTAATGAACGTCGTCGTGAATTATGTTTTGAAGGTGACAGATATCATAATCTAAAAAGAATGAAAATGAATCTCAGAGACGGAGTTACATGGAATTCAGATGCTCCTATATTTAAAATTCCCGCTGAAGAAGTTTCCGGTAATAACTTAATGATTCAAAATCCTTAAAAATTACTTAATTACATTATATTTAAAACTTCTTTGCACATTTTTTGTTTTAACTAAGGATTTTGAAAATTAAGATTATGAAAACAAAAATTTATATATTCCTATTTTTAATATTCGCTCTTAACAGGCTTTTTGGTGCTTATATTTTAATTCCAATGGATGACACACAAAAAAACCATCTCAAAGCCTATGGTGTTACTTACTGGACTTTACAAAATCAAATCGAAGCATGGTGGTTGCTCAATTACCGTGGAGGAAGTTTTATAATGCCATATTTTAAAGAAATAGAAAAAGAATGTATAATTCGTGGTGTTAGTTACGAAATAATTGCCGATGCTCAAAAAAATGCTCTTTTTAACGAAATATCTTCTCCCTCAGTAAATATGGACGCAGTAAAACTTGAAAAAGCTCCAAAAATTGCAGTTTATACACCTCCTTTCAGTCAGCCCTGGGATGATGCGGTAACTTTAGCACTAACTTATGCAGAAATACCTTACGATAAAATTTACGATAGAGAAATTTTAAACGGAGAACTTGCAAATTATGATTGGTTACACCTCCACCACGAAGACTTTACCGGACAATACGGCAAGTTTTATGGAGCTTACGGTAGAATGCAGTGGTATAAAGACAATCAAAGACGAAGCGAAGAAGAAGCCTTATCCATGGGATTTAATAAAGTTTCGCAATTAAAATTAGCTGTAGCCAAAACCATAAAGGCTTATGTTGCCGAAGGAGGATTTCTGTTTGCAATGTGTTCGGCAACAGATTCTTTCGATATTGCTCTTGCTGCCGAAGGTGTTGATATATGTGAATGGATGTATGACGGCGACCCCGCAGACCCCGATGCTCAGCAAAAATTAGATTATTCGAAAACTCTGGCTTTTACAAATTTTAAACTTGTAATGAATCCGCTCGAATACGAATATTCTGACATTGATGTTACAAATAATAGAAAAATCCGTCCGGAAGAAGACTATTTCGTTTTATTTGAATTTTCTGCAAAATGGGATCCTGTTCCAACAATGTTGTGTCAGAATCATACAAACCTCATTCGTGGATTTATGGGACAAACAACTGCATTTAGAGCTGATTTAGTAAAACCACATGTTTTGATTATGGGCGAAAATAAAGCTGCCGGAGAAGTAAGATATATACATTCGGAACATGGAAAAGGAATGTGGACATTTTATGCAGGTCACGACCCCGAAGATTACAGACATTATGTAGGCGATGAACACACTGATTTATCTCTATTCCCAAATTCGCCGGGATATAGACTAATTCTCAACAATGTATTGTTTCCTGCTGCAAAAAAGAAAAAATTAAAAACATAATCTAATTCATTATTTTTTTATCGCATCGGTAAACTTCAGGGAAAATTTGTTTTAGTAATCTTAGTAATTTCAACCAATTGCCGGTTTCAACATCAATACCCCATGAGCCGGGTAAAATATTTTCCATCCTAATAAGCGTAAAAAATGTTTTTCTCACAAACGAAATATTCATTTGTTTAAGCGAATCTTCATTAGAAAGTATCTCATTCATCTCCATTATCCACGCTTGATAAGCACATTTACAATCATAAGATTTTAAAAACTCAGTCATGTTATTAACATCTTCAACCAATTTGGAATCAAATAATGCTTTAATAAAAGAATAGAATTTAGGAGTGTACTCAAATGTATGATCATCATGATATATAATATAGTCTTCTTCCTTTGCTTTTTCAAGAAAATCTATATAAGAAAGCAAATTACAAAAATACTCGATTGGGAAATCGTACTTGTTATCTTCGTTCAATAGTTTCTTTATCTGTTTGCTAAGTACGTATGGCATAAAAAATTAATAATATTAACTCTTTTCTCTAATTAACAAAAAGTTAAAGTTAATGTTTAAAAAAAATGTTTAGACCTGAAAACTATTTTAAATATTCTTTAAAACCATCAGAATAAATAACCCTTTCCTTACCTTGTTGATCTAGAAAAATAAGATATGCATCAATGTTTTTTAAAGAATCTATAATCTGTAAAGCCTTTTCAAGTCCGACAACCATAAAAGCAGTAGCAAAAGCATCTGCGGTCATACAATCATCCGCGACTACGGTAACACTTAGCAATGAATTTTCGGCAGGATATCCTGTTCGAGGATCTAATGAATGTCCATATTTTTTGTTTCCGTTTTGTTTATATTTTCTGTAATTACCGGAAGTTGCAAGCCCCTTACCACTAATTGAAATAATAACCTGATTTTCCCTGTTTGAATAATCCGTTCCTTCAATAGGTTTATCTATTCCAATCTTCCAGTTCTCAGCTTTACTGTTAAGTCCATAACAATAAATTTCACCACCTATTTCAATCAAAAAGTTTTTCAGTCCTAATTTTAAAAAATATTCTGCAACATAGTCAACAGAAAGCCCCTGTGCAATTGCATTAGATATAAACATTGTTTCGGGATAGGTTTTAATCAATTTCTTGTTTTTAATTTTAACCTTGTCCATTCCAACATAAACTAATGTTTCTGCAATTAGTGCCGAATCAGGGATTTCATTATTATCGTTTTTCATCGAATCAGAACTTTTTTTCCAGCCAAAACCCCATAAATTAGCTATGGGAGCAACTGTTATATCAAAAGCTCCATCTGTTATTTTGTAAACTTCAAAAGACTTTTTAAACATTTTTTCAGAAAGCTCGTCAACTTCATCGCTTAAATTGTAATTCAATTTTGAGATCACAGAAAGAGAATCGTAATTAGACAATGATTTATTAAAATTCTGAAGCAGACTGTCAATTTCTGAGGATAAATCTTTATCCCATTCATAAGTTATATGAAAATATGTCCCCTGTACCGGGCCTTCATAATACCTGTAAACCTTTTTTGATGAATTATCACAAGAAACAATAACAAAAAAAACAATTAGAGACAGAATTAAAAAGTATAAATTTTTCATTAGTCCAATGTTAGTTTTCAGAGCAAGATAATAAAATAATGAGACAAAAACAAGTTTTTATAAATATAATAGACTAAAATCTAAAATGTATATATTTAAAGAATATATTAATCGGCGAATATAACTAACCGCCAAAATCATCAAAAGCAATCATATCTTTGGGTACGCCAAGATCATCAAGCATTTTAAGAACAGCGTCATTCATTAATGGAGGGCCGCAGAGGTAGTATTCAATTTCTTCGGGTTCATCTATTTTTGAAAGATAATTATCATAAATAACTTTATGGATGAATCCAGTGTATCCTGTCCAATTATCAGATTCTTTAGGTTCTGAAAGAGCAATATTGAATTTAAAGTTAGGAAATTCTTTTTCGATAGCTCGGAATTCGTCTTCGTAGAAGATTTCACGTTTGGACCTTGCACCATACCAGAATGTAACTTTTCGATTAGTTTTTACGGTATGGAATAGATGGAAAATGTGCGAACGCATTGGAGCCATACCTGCTCCTCCGCCAATAAACATCATTTCTCTATTGGTTTCTTTAATATGAAATTCGCCAAATGGTCCGCTTATCATAACTTTATCGCCGGGTTTACGGGAGAAGATAAATGAAGAACATACACCGGGATTAACATTCATAAATGAATTTATTTTTCTATCCCATGGTGGTGTTGCGATACGAATATTGAGCATTATAATATTTCCTTCGGCAGGATGATTTGCCATTGAATAAGCTCTGAAAGTTTCCTCTTCATTTTTCATCTTAAGATTCCAGAGTCCGTAGGCATCCCACTCATCACGATACTCTTCTTCAACATAAATATCTTTAGAAAAATCCACTTCAATTTTTGGAACATCAATTTGAATATATGAACCTGATTTAAAGTTCAAAAATTCGCCTTCAGGAAGTTTTACGACAAATTCTTTAATAAATGTAGCAACATTTCTATTGGAAATAACTTCACATTCCCACTTTTTAACACCAAGAACCTCGTGCGGAATTTCGACTTTAAGATCATTTCTAACTTTCACCTGACAAGAGAGTCTCCAGAAATTATTTTGTTCCTTTCTGGTAAAAAATCCGGTTTCGGTGGGAAGAATCGAACCGCCTCCTTCGAGAACACGAGCTTTACACATTCCGCATGTTCCTCCTCCTCCACAAGCAGAAGGAACAAAAATTTTACTGTCTGCCAAAGCAGCGAGTAACGAAGTACCAGGATCAACTTCTATCTGTTTTTCATCGTTTATTGTAATTTTAACTTTACCCGATGGTGTAAGTTTTTTCTTTGCATAAAGAAGAACTATTATCAATAATAATATTATAAAAAGAAAAACAGATATTGCACTAATTATAATTGTTGTAGCGGATGATAAGATAATCATAAGCAATATTTTTTAAAGTTTAATTCCCATAAATCCCATAAATGCAAGTCCCATAAGACCTGTGATAATAAATGTAATGCCCAAACCTTTTAGAGGAGCAGGGACATCGGAGTATTTAATTTTTTCGCGTATTGCAGCAATACCAACAATAGCGAGCAGCCATCCTATTCCACTTCCAAAACCAAAAACAGTAGCTTCTGCTATATTGGCATATTCCCTTTCCGACATAAACAAAGAACCTCCGAGGATAGCACAATTAACAGCTATTAGTGGCAAGAATATTCCAAGAGAAGAATATAAAGACGGAGAAAACTTTTCAACTACCATTTCTACGATTTGAACCATCGAAGCTATTACGGCAATAAAAATTATAAAACTCAAGAAAGTCAAATCAACATCGGCAAATTCAGGTGATAACCATGTCAAAGCTCCGGGTTTTAACATATATTTTTCTATTAAATAATCAACAGGCACAGTAATTGTTAGAACGAAAACAACGGCTATTCCTAATCCAAAAGATGTTTTTACGGTTTTAGATACAGCCAAATAAGAACACATGCCTAAAAAATAGGCAAAAATCATATTATCAATAAAAATTGATTTTACGAAAATATTTAGTAAGTTTTCCATAATTTAAGCTATTTAATTTTTTTCAATTAAATCACGATTTTTGCCTCTTTGAACCCAAATAATTATTCCAACAATTATCAAAGCCATTGGTGGTAATATCATTAGCCCGTTATTAGAATAACCGGCTTGGTACCATGATTGGGGTATAACATGGTAATTCCAAATTGTTCCACTGCCAAACAATTCTCTAAAAAACGATACAATGATCAGAATAGCACCATAACCGGCACCATTACCTATTCCATCTAAAAAACTTCTTCCGGGAGAATTGGACATAGCAAAAGCTTCCAAACGTCCCATAACTATACAGTTAGTAATAATTAATCCCACAAAAACTGAAAGCTGTTTACTAACGTCAAAAACATAAGCTTTTAAAAACTGGTCAACAATAATAACTAAAGATGCAATTACTACCAGCTGAACGATAATCCTAATCCTTTTAGGAATACCATTTCTAAGCAAAGAAATTATAAAGTTGGAAACTGCAACAACAAAAATAACACTTAATGCCATAACAAAAGCAGGCTTCATTTTTACAGTAACTGCCAATGCCGAACAGATACCCAAAACTTGTACGGTAATAGGATTATTTTTGTTTATTGGGTCAACTAACAGTTTAATGTTTTTCTTTGATAACATAATATTTTAATTTTTTTAATTTTTATTTTTTTCAATAAATTTCAAATATGCACTAAAACAAGTATGCAACATGTTTTTTAAACCTGTTGAAGTAATCGTACCACCGGATATTGCATCAACAGCATGAATATCATTGCCAACTCCACCCTTACGTACATCAATAGACACAAATTCCCCGTTTTCGTTAAAAATTGTTTTTCCGGTAAAATTCATTTGAAAATTTTCCGTAGAAATTTCGGCTCCTAAACCTGGAGTTTCGGATTTATGGTCAAAATATGCTCCTGTTATAGTATTCAAGTCTTCCTTGAGAGCAACATAACCCCAAATAGGTCCCCAAAGTCCCGTACCGTAAAACGAAAAAATGTATGATTTCTCACCATTAGGCATTGTTGCAATATATACCGGCCATTTTTGATTTTCAGGCGTTGCTCTTAACTGATCTTTTAAGTTTATTTCCAGAGGATTGATTCCTTCTATTTTTTCGCCTTCGGTATTTATTACAAACATTTCTTTTATATATTGGTCAAAAACCTTCTCCACATCATTTTTATCATAATCAATTTTTATTGCAGATAAAATATTTCTTTTCTTTTCAAGATCTATATTTCTTTTTTGTTTTGGTTGCAAGAATACTGAAATCGAAGTTAACACCAGCGCAACAATAACCACCATTGCAACCGAATAGATGAAAATGTACTTATTACTATTCTTATCCATAATTATGAATTTATTTTTTGAAGACGTTTTATTCTTTTCTTAATATTTGATTGAATTACCATATAATCAATAAGTGGAGCAAAAACATTCATTAATAATATTGCTAGCATCATCCCTTCTGGATAGGCCGGATTTAATACACGGATAAGAATTGCCAGAAATCCTATTAAAAAGCCATATATATATTTACCTTTTTCGGTTTGAGCAGCAGTTACCGGGTCTGTGGCCATAAATACCAATCCAAAAGCAAATCCACCAAGTAATAAATGTTCGTACCAAGGTAGTGCCATATAGGAATTTACTGCGAAAATATTTAAAAGCAATCCCATTGTTATTCCACCTATTAAAGTTGACAACATGATTTTCCAACTTCCTACTCCGGTTAAGATAAGAATAAAAGCTCCAATTAATATTGCAGCGACAGAAGTTTCTCCAACGGAACCAGGGATAAAGCCCCAAAACATATCCGATAGAGTTACACTTTGCCCCAAACCGTTAACAAAATTAGTAGTCCCGGCAGCAGCTTGACTTAACAGCGTTGCTCCGGAAAATCCATCAACAATATTTTCGCCTGACATCATGCCGCTAATCCAGACTTTATCTCCGGACATCCATGCAGGATAAGCAAAAAACAAAAATGCTCTGGCTGTTAATGCAGGATTTAAAATATTCATTCCAGTACCGCCAAAAATTTCTTTACCTATAAGAATAGCAAAAGCAGTTGCAATAGCGAGCATCCATAATGGAATATCTGCAGGAACAATTAAAGGAATTAACATTCCTGTTACAAATAATCCTTCGTTAACTTCATGCTTTCTGATTTGAGCAAAAGCAACTTCAATTGCCCCTCCAACAGCATATACTACAATATAGAGAGGAATAATTTTTTTTAGACCGTAAAGAACGTTTCCCCAAAAAGTTGGTTCTTCACCTATTGCTAAAAAATGATGATTTCCGGTATTCCATATACCGAAAAATAAAGCCGGTAATAAAGCAATGAAAACAATAATCATATTTCTTTTCATATCCATAAAATCACGGATATGTGCACCCGTTCGTGTAACCTTGTTGGGCACAAACAAAAAGGTCTCCATTGCATCAAAAGTAGAATGCAAAAAATAAAACTTGCCTCCTTTTTCAAAATTAGGCTTAACTTTATCGAGCGTTTTCCTTAAAAAATTCATTGTTTTTATGTTTTAAGCAAATTCTTTACGTACCAAATCTAAACCTCTTCTCAAAATACTTTGAACTTCAATTTTTGAAGTACAAACATATTCACAAAGAGCCAAATCTTCTTCAATCACTTCGTATATTCCCAATTGTTCCATTTTATCAATATCTTCGGCAAGAATGGCTTTAATCAATATTTGCGGGTAAATGTCAATCGGACAAACTTTTTCGTATTGTCCTGTAACAACATAGGCTCTTTTGCCGCCATGAAGATTTGTATCAATCTCGTATTCTTTTTTGGGAAACAATTTTGACAGGAACGTGGCAGAAGCAGAAAATTTATTAATTCCGGGCTTGACCCAACCCAAAAATTCATACTTATTCCCCTCGGGTATGGCACATACAAGATTATCAAAAAAACCTAAGAATGGACGTTCGGTAATATTTGTTCCTGTAAGAACATTTCCCGAAATAATTCTTGCATTTTGAGTTTTAACATTTGTCTTTATAATTTCAGAAAGGTTAGCACCGGCAATAGTTTTATAATAGCCGGGATTTTTAACTTCTGAGCCGGCAAAAGCAATTATCCTTTCGGGGTAATATCTTCCTGTTTTTATAAGATTTCCAATAATTGCCAAATCTGTAGCTTTAAGTGTCCAGATTATCTCGCCTTTGTTTATAGGTTTTATTTTATTAATATGTACACCTGATAATCCGGATGGATGTGGACCATCAAAATAATACTTTTTAATATTTTCGACTTCAATAATATCGTTTGCCAGTACAGTATTTTTATGAAAACATAAAAATACATTTCCATTGGTTAATTTTTTGATTTTACTCAGAGCAAGATTTATTTCGTCAATTTTATCTTTAAGAATAAAATCATAGTCTGCTGCTAAGGGAGCTGAGTCAAAAAAGCTGATAAAGATATCGCGGGGAGTATCCTTGGGATCGGGAATAATTCCGTAAGGCCTTTGTACAAAAAGTGGCCAGATGCCTGAATTAACAAAAACTTCCTTTATTTTTTCAGAAGACTGTTCATCTGCAATTAATGAAAATTGAACAAAATCATTCAAATTATTTTTTTGAATAATAATTTCAAGGATTTTTCTTTTTTCACCTCTAATTACTGACAAAATTTTTCCACTCACAGGAGAAGTAAAAACTATTTCGGGACGATATTTATCAATAAACACAACCTCACCTGATTTTACTTCGTCATCTTCCTTTTTAATTAATTTAGGAATCAATCCCGGAAAATCTGCCGGTCGAATTGAAACAGATTCAAAACTAACCTCACCAATAATATTTTTTTCTGGTTTACCGGCTAATTTAATATCCAGACCTTTGCGAATTCTGATAATGTTATTCATTTATAATTGACTTTAAACTAAATTTCAAAATAAACAAAAACTAATTTTAATTATTTTGTCAAAATTATGATAAAAATCATAATTCTCAAAAAAAATAATAGAGCATTGTTTCTGTTAAACAATTAACATAGCTTTATAATAACAAAAAGTTTAAAATTTTGTTTTAAAAAAAACAGGCATAAAGCCTGTTTATAAAAAATTGAATATTACATAGGTGGTACGGGAGGCGGTACTGCACCAAACAGAGCCTGTAATTCAGGGACTCGTTCGGCAGCATCCCAATTTGCCATACCTTGCTTCCAAACTAAAGTTTGTTTTGTAATTTGATTTTGAGCAATAAGTTGTTTTATAGTATTCAAATCATAAGGGCCTGCTTGCTGACCATTTATAACGACATGAAATACAACTGCGTTAGGTATTGGTGGTGGCGGAGGAGTTACTTGCTGTTGATTATTAGGATTATTTGCCTGATTCATTGAGTTCATCATAGAATTTGCCATAGCGAAGCCCATTCCCAACCCCATGCCATCAGCAGCACCGCCACCAGCTGGATTATTTGCTGCAGCTTCCATTGCATTAGCAGCCTGGAATTGTGTATATTGATTCATGTTGCCAATAATACCCATACTCGAACGTTTGTCAAGTGCTTCTTCAACATTTGGTGGTAAGGAAATATTTGAAACTAAAAATTTGGTCATTTCAAGACCATAATGTCTGTATTCTTCAATAATAAATCCACCTACCTTTT
Organism: uncultured Bacteroidales bacterium; assembly: GCA_937982115.1. Lineage (GTDB taxonomy): Bacteria > Bacteroidota > Bacteroidia > Bacteroidales > ML635J-15 > Bact-19. The sequence continues at coordinate 54,337 of CALJNE010000006.1, forward strand.
GAGAAAACTCATTTAAGTTTGCAGCCATATCCAGTACCGGTATTTTTGATTCCCCAATGGCATCAGTAAATCTTGTGATTATAATATTTCTCAACTGATTTGTAACTTGTTCGGTAGTAAAATTGCCATCAGTACCAACAATATCTCTGATAAAAACAACAGGGTCCACAACTCTAAATTCATAAACACCAAAAGCACGAATACGAATTGGACCGAACTCAGGATCTCGCAGCATAATTGGATTAGGAGTTCCCCATTTATTGTCGAGGAATTTTTTAGTATTCACAAAATATACCTCAGCTTTAAATGGGCTATTAAAACCATAACTCCATCCTTTTAAAGTTGAGAGGATCGGCATATTTTGAGTTTGAAGAGTGTACATTCCGGGAGGAAAAACATCAGCTATCTGTCCTTCATTTATAAACACAGCAACTTGAGATTCTCTTACGGTGAGCTTTGCTCCCATTTTTATTTCATTGTTGTATCGTTCAAAACGATGTACAATAGTGTCATTAGTTGGATCTAACCATTCGATAATATCAATAAATTCGCCTTTAAGTTTTTGAAAAATTCCCATAGTTTTATAATTTTAAATGTATTTTTAATTCTGTTAAATGTTCTTTTAATGATGTAAAAATAAATAAAATTTCTATATTATAGTCAATTAATGTATTATTTTTTTTTGCTTCCTGTTCTAAAAAATTTAATTTTTCATACAGTATATCAAAACTAAGCGTACCCACAGAACTTTTAATGCGATGGCAAAAAAAAGCTATTTCGTTAAGATCATTCTTAGACGAAATTTCAATTATTTTATTCTCGAAGATTGGTAATTGACTTTCGAACCAGGAGACAATTTCTTTGATTAATTCGATATCTCCGGCAGTTCGTTCATACAAAGATTTATAATTAATAAATATACTCACAATAATAAACTAATAATTAAAAAAAGTCAGCTGTATGCTGACTTTTAAACTTTTATCTTCTTAATAAACGTTTATTGACAAATTCAAGAAATACATCTCTGTAAGAACGCCCGATAGGAATTTTATTTTCTTTAATATTAACATAATTACCATCAATATCATCAATATGGTTTACATTGATAATAAATGATTTGCTAACTCTAAAGAAAATATCTTCAGGAAGTTTGTTATGAATTGTTTTAACATTCATGGCTGTCATGTATCTGCCGTGAGTAGCATGAACGATAACATAATCTTTAAGCCCTTCAATAAAAAGTAATTCATCAAATTTAATTTTGATATATTTTCTTTCAGATTTGATAAAAATAAAATCGTCTTCGATAGCTTCGAAAACAGCAGTATTTTTAGAAAGTTTAATATACTCCTCAGCTTTAGCAACAGCTTTAATGAATCTATCGAGTTTAATTGGTTTTACCAGATAATCAACAACATCCAATTCGTAAGCTTCAACAGCATACTGAGGATAAGCAGTAGTAAGAATCACCATAGGTGGATTAGAAAGGCTTCTAAGAAATTCTAAACCTGAGATTCCCGGCATTTCGATATCAAGAAACATGATATCAACGTCGTTCTTTTTAAGAAATTCATTAGCACTGGCAGCATCTTCGAATTCTCCTACAAGTGTTAAGTTGGATAATTCTCCAATGTTTAATTTCATACCTTCTCGTGCCAGAGGTTCGTCGTCAACAATAATACATTTCATCATTCTAGATTTATTTTTAGTTCAACATTAAAATAATTATTTCCATTATCAATTTTTAATTCATATTTATCTTTATACAACAAATCGAGACGTCTTTTTAGATTTACCAACCCTAATCCTGAATTTTTCATCTCGTTCTGTTTTACAATTGTTTCATATTTTGAATTTTTCACTGCAAATATAACATATTTTTCTACAATATTGACAAAAATATGAATAAAATTTTTATCTCCTTTATTTTTTATTCCGTGCTTAAAGGCATTTTCAATTAATGGAATAAAAATAAAAGGATGTATCATTAAACCGCTAAAATTGCCATTTTGTTCAAATTTTATATCAACATTGGTAATTCTCATTTTTTGTAAATCAACATAATTTTGTAAATACTCAATTTCTGATTTTAACAAAACTTTGTCATCGGAACATTCATAAAGTTGATATCTTAATAAATCAGAAAGCTTGAGTATCATTTCAGCCGAATTTTTAGGGTCGAGTCTTGTCTGGATGTATAAAGTATTTAAGACATTAAACAAAAAGTGTGGATTAACTTGTGTTTTTAGGAAATCCAATTCTGTTGATAATTTATCTTTTTGAAGCTCATTTATCTTCGATAAACTTTCATAATTATATTTGAATAATTTTATTCCTGCTCCGCCAATAATAAAAATCAATGAGAGCTGCAAATTATAGAACTGGCGTTGTACTATATCAGAAATATTTTCAGCAGGAATTTTAAATATATAGTTTAGATTTATAAAGTTTAATGTGAAATTAACTGCAACAATTCCTAAAAGACTTATTAAAAACATTTTAGGATTTTGATTCTTAATTATGTAAGCCGGAATAACTACATTAAGTAAATAATAAACTGATAAAATATCAATAATTATTACAAAGACATAATTGTATATTCCATTAAAACCGTATCCAAATTCAGCGATTACCACACTATAAAGCAAATATAAAATCCAAAATATAAAATGACTCAATATTCTATATTTAGGATTAAAAACAAAAGTATTTTCTATGATATTTGCCATTTTGATCCTTTTTGCAAATATAAAAAAATAAATAATATGTCCGAATAAAAATGTAAAAAATTTAAATAATTTGATATTAAATAAGCGTAAATAAGCTATTTATATATTTTGATGTCGATTTTTCAAATAACTTTCGAGCTTCAAAATTGCTTCTGGTTTTCCCAAATCGAGCATAAATTTATTATCATGATTATAAGCTTTTATATCGTAATGTTCGGATATACTCAATATTTCAGGAATAATAGGAAAAGATTTTTCTTGAGATTTGAATAAATAAAAAATCTCGTAATTAAATGCGTAAATTCCGCTAAAAGCTTGTTCGTCGGAATAATTTGGTCGTGAAATAATTGAAGAGTTTGTTTTATATGATTTCCACCCGCATAAATTCAGGTTATCGTCAAAAAGCAAATAATTTGAGCTATTACGATGCGATACCGCTAATGTGCAAACAGTATTGTTTTTTAAGTGAGTATTGAAAAAATCTTTTAAATCAATTTCCGAATAAATATCAACATTATGAACTATAAAATTTTCATTTTTATCAATAAACTTTTGAATATTTAAAAGACCTCCTCCAGTATTTAAAAGCAAATCGCGTTCGTCGGAAATATCAATACGAATTCCAAAATCATTTTCTTTAAGATATTTTATTATTAGGTCAGCAAAATGATGAACATTAATAATTAAATGATCAACCCCTACACTAATAAGTTTTTCAATTAAAATTTTCAACATTGGTTTTCCACCAACTTCTACCAAAGCTTTAGGCTTTGTATTTGTAAAAGGAGCCAGCCTCGTACCGAGGCCGGCTGCAAAAATAAAAGCTTTCATTCTAAATGATATACTTATTAAAGTAATACTACATCAAAAAGCTTAACAGAATACCTGCTGCTATAGCTGAACCAATAACACCACTAACGTTAGGAGCCATTGCATGCATAAGTAAGAAATTGGAAGGATCTTCTTTATGACCAAGCTCTTGAGCTACTCTGGCGGAATCTGGGACAGCAGAAACCCCTGCAATTCCAATTATTGGATTAACAGGATTTGATTTGGGAGAAAACCAATTCATTATTTTAGCAAACATAACTCCAGCAGCAGTAGCAAAAATAAATGATAAAGCTCCCATTATAAATATCAACACAGAATCAAATGTAAGGAAAACGTCGGCTTGAGTAGATGCTCCCACAGTAATCCCAATTAGAATGGTAATGGTATCTATCAAAGGATTAGCTGCAGTTTCGGCTAGCCTTCTGGTTACTCCACTTTCTTTAAGGATATTGCCAAAGAACAACATCCCAAGTAAAGGTAAGGCTGTTGGAGCAATATATGTTGTTATAATAAGACCTACTATTGGGAATAAAATCCTTTCAAGTTTTGAAACCTGACGTGGAGGTCTCATTTTTATTAAACGTTCTTTCTTTGTTGTTAAAAGTTTTACAACAGGTGGTTGCAAGACAGGGACAAGAGCCATATAAGAATATGCTGCTATAGCAATTGGTCCAATAAGATTTTTAACATAAATCGGATCACCTGCTGCATTAAATCCAATAATATTTAAACCATTAGCAAGTTTAGATGATGTAAAAATTGCTGTTGGTCCGTCAGCTCCACCAATTATACCAATAGCACCTGCTTCAGAGGGATGAAACCCTACCATCAAAGCACAGAGGAAAGTAGCAAATACTCCGAATTGAGCAGCTGCTCCCAATAACATTAAACGAGGATTACTAATTAAGGAGGAAAAATCTGTCATGGCACCAATGCCCAAAAAAATCAGCGGTGGATACCAACCCTGAACAACACCACTGTAGAGTATATTCATAACTGAACCGGGTTCATATATACCTAATTTCAAGTTAAAATCAACTGCCTGAAACATAGGTATATTTCCTATTATTATACCTACTCCAATCGGCACCAAAAGTAAAGGTTCATAATTAAATCTTATCGCGAGAAAAATAAAAATCAAACCGACCAATAACATTATTAAATGTCCGGATGTAGCATTTGCGAATCCTGTAAATTCCCAGAATTTTAATAAGCCAAACATTGCAACAGAACGGTTTTTATATAAAAAGCCGTAATTGTCAACCAAACAATCAGCGTCTTTTAATATTATGTATCGGTCAGGTAAAACTATTATTTCGCTTTTTGTTACATAATCTCTGGATGATGTATTTGGGTCGTTATTGCGGAAATAATGTACTACTTCTGTGGGATCGAATTTAAGATAAATAGTATCATTTTGAATTTTATAATGACCAACGTATTCATGCTTAGCCGAATCAAGCGAAAAAGTTCCGTCTTTTCTAAAAGATAAAGTTTTAAATCTACTAACTGTGGTAATTTCATCAGATTTTGAAGGCATAATCGGAGTTGGATAATAACCTCCTGATTTATTCATCCATTTACCATTTTGCAGTATATCCGATAAATTTTCTGCATTAAGAAAGTTTGCAAAAAACAACAAAACAACTGCTAAATAAAGTACATAATTTTTTTTCATCTCACCAAATTTGATTATTCAACTTCAATCAAAATATCATTCTGCATCACAGCTTGACCTTGTTTTACTTTTATAGCAGAGACAATGCCATCAAATTCACAAACAATATTGTTTTCCATTTTCATGGCTTCCATAATCAATACTGTTGTTCCTTTAGTTATCTTATCGCCTTCTTTTACTTTTATATCAAGAATATTTCCTGGCAAGGGAGCTCTTACTGATTTAATACTGCCGCTTGACTTTGGTTGGACAGGTTCATTTTTAGCAACTTCTGGTTTTGGTTTACGAACTATAGGAGCAAAAGTTTTTTCTTTTTTCTCTTCGAGTTCAACTTCGTATGTTTTTCCATTTACGCTTAATAATACAATGTTTTCCTTTTCTTCAACTACATTAACATTGTATTCTTTACCATTAATTTTGAATTTATATTCTTTCATTTTTATGCGTTATTTTTTTAAATTATAAATTTTTGAATTCCACAAAGTATTTGCAACAGGTTTAATTGTTAATACCAAAGATTCCTGATCGTGCAAATCTTCATTTAATTGAACAATTGCCATTGAAATTGCAGCAAAAACATCTTCATCAATATTATCAGTAGTTTCAATAACTTGTAAATTTTCAACCTGTTTATTGACAGTCTTTTTTGTTCTGGAAAATTTTATTTTGGTAATTTTATCAAATTGTAAGAATATAAAATAAAGTATTAACAAAACAAGAAAAACTACTCCGATTCCAATCAAAAAAACAGTTAGTGCAATATCGTCAATGGCACTTATATCAAATGTAATAGCATTAAAAATCCCGTTCATAGTTTTTAAAATTATAAAGGAATATTATTATGTTTTTTTGCCGGTCTTGTTTCGTTTTTAGAAGCAAGAGACGCTAATGCTCGAATAATTCTGAAGCGAGTGTATCGAGGTTCAATAACATCGTCAATATATCCGTATTTAGCAGCTTGATACGGATTTGCAAACTTTTCTCGGTATTCTGCTTCTTTTTCGGCAATATATTTAGCTTTTTCTTCTTCGTCCTTAATAGCAGCAAGTTCTTTATAATTAAGGATTTCGATAGCTCCAGCAGCACCCATTACGGCTATTTCGGCTGAAGGCCATGCATAATTCAAATCGCCTTTAAGTTGTTTACAACTCATAACGTCATGTGCACCACCATAAGATTTTCTGAGAGTTACAGTTACTTTTGGAACGGTTGCTTCACCATAAGCATACATCAACTTTGCACCATTTGATATAATGCCTCCGTATTCCTGTGAACTTCCGGGTAAAAATCCCGGTACATCAACCAAAGTTACCAGAGGAATATTAAAAGCATCGCAAAAACGAACAAAACGAGCAGCCTTTTTAGAAGCATCTATATCAAGTACACCTGCAAGGAAATTTGGTTGATTAGCAACAATACCAACAGCTTGCCCGTTAAATCTTGCAAATCCAACAACTATATTTTTTGCATAATATTTATGAACTTCTTCAAATTCGCCATTGTCAACTATAGTAGTTATGATATCCAACACATTATAAGGTTTGTTTGGATTATCAGGAATTATTGTATTCAAAACATCGTCAACTCTGTCAATAGGATCTGTACATTCAATAACAGGAGGATTTTCCATAAAGTTTTGAGGCATATAGGAAATAAGTCTCCTAATAGTTTTTAAAGTTTCAACTTCGTTTTCGCAAACAAAGTGAGCCACACCGGATTTTGAGGCATGAATCATAGGTCCGCCGAGATTTTCTACGCTAATGTCTTCACCTGTAACAGTTTTTGTTACTTTTGGACCAGTAACAAACATATAACTGATATTCTCAGCCATTAAGATAAAATCTGTTAAAGCAGGAGAATAAACTGCACCGCCGGCACAAGGACCTAAAATAGCAGAAATTTGAGGAATTACTCCGGAAGCCTCAATGTTTCTTTGAAATATTTCAGCATAACCTGCAAGGCTCAATACACCTTCCTGAATTCTGGCGCCGCCGCTATCATTAAGCCCTATAACAGGAGTTCCCATTTTCATGGCCATATCCATTACTTTGCAAATTTTCTTTGCATTAGTCTCAGATAATGACCCTCCTAAAACGGTAAAATCTTGAGAAAATACATAAACTAAACGCCCATCAATAGTACCATAGCCTGTAACAACTCCATCACCTAAATATTGTTCTTTATCAAGCCCGAAATCGGTTTGGCGATGAGTAACGAACATATCCATTTCTTCGAAGCTGCCTTCGTCCAATAAAAGCTCTATTCGTTCTCTGGCCGTAAGTTTACCTTTTTCGTGCTGAGCATCAATACGTTTCTGACCACCGCCTAATCTGGCCTGGGCTCTCAATTCCACCAATTTTTTAATATTTCCTTCTGCTGCCATTTTTGTTTGTGTAATTTATCTTAAACTTTATTCGGATTTATTTTCGCATATCTCGGTTAGCACTCCGAGAGTTGATTTCGGATGCAAAAATGCAATATGAAGTCCCTCAGCTCCCATACGTGGCTTCTGATCAATCATTTGAACACCTTTTGTTTGCAACTCTTCTATTGAAGATTCAATGTCTTTTACTGCAAAAGCAATATGATGAATACCCTCACCTCTTTTTTCAATAAATTTTGCAACAGGACTTTCAGGATCTGTGGGCTCAAGTAATTCAATTTTGGTGTCACCAAGTTTAAAAAAAGCTGTTTTAACTTTCTGATCTTTTACTTCTTCGATTGCATAGCAAGATAATCCAAGAACATCCTCGTAATATTTTCTTGCAATTTCTATTGATTTTACAGCAATCCCAATGTGTTCGATATGTTTAATATTCATAAGTTTACATTTTTTGCAAAATTAGTAAGCTTTTCTATCATAAAAAAATAAATCGTCATTTAATAAAACATTTTTTATAACATATTTTTTCAGACAACCAAAAATGATTAAATTCGTCAGGTGAAATGAAAATCATTTTTATGGATTTGACCAACAAGGAGGTTGTTCAGGAAATTGTTGACGGTTGTTGCAGAGGCGATAGAAAATATCAACAAATACTCTATAAGGAAACTTATGGAAAAATGCTTGGTGTTTGCCTCAGATATGCCTCCAGTAGAGAGGAGGCCAAAGATTTTATGCACGATGGTTATTTAAAAGTCTTCGAAAAAATCAAATTTTTTAAAAACACAGGTTCGATTGAAGGTTGGATAAGAAGGATAATTGTCAACAACATTATTGATACTATTAGAAAAAGAAATAAAATTTCGTTTATAGACAACCCTGAAGAAAGTTTATCGTCAATAAAACAAGATGATGAAGAAAACCTTGAAATGCTAAATTTTGAACAAATAAATGCAGCAAGAATTATTGAACTTATACAGGAATTACCTCCTGCGTACAGAACAGTTTTTAACCTTTATGTAATTGAAAACTTCTCACATAAAGAAATAGCAGAAATGCTCAATATTAACATAGGTACTTCAAAATCAAATTTATCGAAAGCTAAAGTTAAATTAAAGAAATTATTCATAGAAAAATACGGAAATATATATGAGCAACTTGGATAAATTAAAAAATATTCTGCAAAATTATAAAGCAGAATATGATCATAATGATTGGATTAAACTAGAAAAGGATTTACCTAAACCATCTGGTAATTTTCCTTTTCAGAAAGCAATAATTATTTCAGCCATAATTATTTCATCCATCACCGGTATAATATTATTAGTTAACCATATAAATAAATCCAAAAAAAATCTTAATCTCTCTGAAACAATTGTAAACAATGAAACTACTGAAAACAATATTGTTAATATTTCTCAGAATAATAGTTTTGATAACAATAATGAAATAAAATCAAATATAAATTCAGATTCAAATAATTCAACTACCCAAAACATTGTAAATAATGAAAAAGAAAACGTAAAAACAACAGAACCGGAAATTAAAGAGAAAAATGAAAATATAATAATAAGTCCCAATAGCAATAAAAACTCAGAAATTCACAATACTACAAAAATCAATTCACTTCCGGATTTAAGTAATGTTAAATATGAAATTAGTCTTTTAGATTCATGCGTTCCTGCAAAAATTAGATTTTCTGTTTACAATCTTCCCGAAGGATGCGTTGCAGAATGGAATACAGACGAAAACTACAGAATAAAAGGGAATAGTGTAACACATACATACTTAAAAAAAGGAGAATATTATCCCGAGCTCAATATTATTTATAATAATAATGTATTAGAAACATTCAAATTGAATAAAATTTCGATATTCGACAAAACTAATGTAAAAATTAATTTTGACAATTCAAATAATTTATATTATTTTAGTAGCAGCATTGATAAAAGTAATAATATATATTGGAGCATTGATAATCAGACATTTACGGATAATTCCGTGAGTTATGAATTTAAGAAAAGTGGAGATTATAGAGTGAAACTGACATTTATAAATGAATTTGGGTGCAAATCAACGGCTGAGGAAACTGTCAATGTTCAGATAGAACATGTATATTTTGTACCTACAGCATTCATTCCAAACAGTAATGACATTAATTCTCAATTTGGTCCTATAGGCGAGAACATGGATTTTGTGCTGTATCAAATGGTAATACTCGACGGAAATGGTCAAACTGTTTTTATGTCAGATAAACCAGAATATATGTGGAATGGAAAAGTTAATAATATCGGACCTGATGCGAAAACAGGAGTTTATCTCTGGGAAATCAAAACATTAGATAAATACGGAAATTTACAGGTAAAAAAAGGAAGAGTTAATTTAATAAGAAATTAAAACAACAAAGATATGAAGAAGATTTTTGGAGTAATAGCTTTTATAATTTTGTTTTGCGGAACAATTTTTTCGCAAACCGGTAAATTAGAATTTACTCATATTAAACCAATAGCAGGAGGTTATACTGTTTATTTTCACGTAAAAGACATAAAGGATGATTCACAAGCAAAGGAAATTTTAAATGATTTTCTAGCAGATAATAATATTTCGTGGGGCAGACATTTTATCAGTATAGAGGGGAAACACAGGTATCAGTTGAACATAAATGAACATGTTACTCCGGAATATATCAGAAAAATATTAAATGCACACGGAACAGATTTCGATTTCAGT
>CALJNE010000007.1 GCA_937982115.1 uncultured Bacteroidales bacterium
ATCAAATTGTAGGAGCCGACATGCAAAATTATTGGCGTGAAAGATTGCAGAATAAGGCGCTGTTTATAGATTTTGAAGATAAGGGACATTTCAATAGTGACTCATTGAAGGACGGTTTTCCAGAAATATTTCCTTATATAAACTTAAAGAATAACAGTGATTACCCCGGCATTTTTCCAGTTTATGAAAAAGATTTGCCGGTTTTGCTTCCTGAAGATGTTGATTTTAAACCAACAGGTGAATCCCCTATAAAGTATTCTAAAACTTTCAATAAAGGTGTTAAATGTCCTATTTTTGGCACCGAAGCGTATCGTGAAAGTGATACTATGGATACTTTTGTAGATAGTAGTTGGTATTTTCTAAGGTATGTTGACAGTCATAACAACAATTTTGCTTTTCCTATGAGTTCACCATTACCAATCATTCATTCAGAAAACAACAACATTTTATTGGAATTAATGAAGGAAATTGCCGAGTTTTGTCAAAATCTAAATTACTGTTTTACTGGACTATCAGCAATATCCATATTGAACAATGGTCCATTTAGAGATTCAATAGATTCTGTTGATGTAAAAATTAAAAATAGTGATTTTAATGTTTTTATGAGATTTTTGGAAAGCAACAATTTTGTTCAACAATCACATGTCAGAGATACCATAACTTTTATTTCTGAAAAATATAAATATACACTTAAAGTGACTCTTGAAGAAAATTGTGAATTTACAAAAAAATATTTAGAAAGTCAGCTTTATAAAATAGACAAAATTGATAATTTGAAAAATTTTACTCAATCTTTTAATCACACAGATATATATACCATGTTGGACAGTTTTGACAATAGCACAAACAATTGGTTGCCAGCTGATATTTACATGATAGGAGCAGAACACACGGTTTTGCATCTACTTTATTCCAGATTTTTTACAAAGTTTTTTTATGATTGTGGCTATATAAATTTTGATGAGCCGTTCAAAAAGATGAGGCATATGGGCTTAATTTTAGGACCCGATGGAAGAAAGATGAGTAAAAGATGGGGAAATGTTATCAATCCAATTGATGAAATAGAAAAATATAGTGCAGATACAGTAAGAATGTATGAAATGTTTATGGGACCATACGAAGAAGCTAAACCATGGAACGATAGAGCAGAAAAAGGTGTGTTTAGGTTTATTAATAGAATCTTTGAACTGGCAAATAAGGTATCCGATGATCATCAATTAGATCAAAAAATAGAATTAAACCTTTTGATACCAAAAATTTCTATCGACATAGAAAGTCTAAGCTACAACACTGCAATTGCTAAGTTTATGGAATTTTCAAATTATTTAGGTGATTTTGATGTTATAGATCGATCAGTTTGGGAAGGATTTTTAAAGCTTATGGCTCCATTTGCACCTTTTGTTACAGAATATTTATGGCGTCGTTTAAGTCACAACGATAGTATACATGAACAACAATGGCCTAAATATGATCCAGAGTTATCCAAAAATCAAGTAAAGTACAAAGTAGCTGTTCAGATCAATGGAAAAATTAGAGGCACATTGACCTTGGATGATGCAGATACAACCAAAGAAGATTTGCTGAATCTAGTAAAACAAGATAGTTATATGTCTAAGTTTTTGAATGGAGAAGTAAAAAAACTTATTTATGTACCAAATAAAATATTTAGTATAGTTATAGCAAGTTAATTATACTAGTTAAGCTATGTATTGTTTGATTCCTGTACAGTTTCGGGTGCTTTTTAAGATAAATATGCAAACTTGTGGTAACTGAAACAAAATTTATTTTTATAAAATTTTACAAGGTATTTTTTTGTTCAAGGCGTGAAAAATACCCATAATCTCCAGAATATCTCCCATGGATATTCTAAAAGTTCGTACCGGAGGTCATTCACCAAAGCTTTTGCTCTAGCTTTTTCTACATCATCAAATTTCATAACTGCGTCTGCTATCAGATAACTTTTATCTAAAGCTTTAGATTGATTCATATAGGCAATCAGCCACAATATTGCATATACTGAGTTAAATAGAATAGATAAAGTTAAAACTACTATACCAATGTCACCTCTTATAATAATTGCAACAACAGCTATAACAAAATGAAAGAAAAATAAAGTACCTAGTAAACTATTGTAGATTCTTAAAAATTTATGTTTATCTGAAGTGAGTTCAGCTTGGTAAATCAAATAAAAATTTGTGTACAGATCAGTGTGGTTTAATTTTTTTCTATGTACCCATAAATAATTTTCATCTGCTTCGGCTGGTTCATCTATGTCGTCTGCTGCTCTGATTTCAAAAGTATATTCAGGATCGTAAAAATATTGTTCTACTAGTTTTGCAGGTTCTAGTTGCTCTGAAGTTGGAAAAGCATATTTTTTAGATCTATAATTTCTTATGGTCCAAGCAAGCAATCCCAACAAAAATTGAATTAAAAAAAATATTATATTCACAACAAACAAAATCTCTATCATAGCGTTTTTTGCTTACATGCTTCGCCCCAAAGACCTCTTACGCTTTCTCGTGCTTCTTTCTCTGCTTTTTTAAATTCATTTTGAAATAAATAAGGAACCTTAAAAGTGTACTCATGAGCATAACCTTCTCTTATTATTGATAAGTTAAATAATTCATCATTTATATAAACATATCTCAGTAATCTACCATATTGATCTATATTTTGCTGTGTTATGTCTGGTTTTAGTTTTATTGTTTGATTCAGTAATTTGTTTTTTGTAAATTCTGTAGCTTCTTTGCCAAAACATTCTACTAACTTTGATGGATGAGATGTCTCTGGTGCATCCACTCCTATCAATCTTACCTTGAAATTTTCACCATTGATGCTAACTTGGATGGTATCTCCATCTATCACCTTATTAACAAAAGCTAGTTCAAAAGTATTTTCTGAAGATTTACTTATCTCATTTTCGATTTGAAGATTGCTCTCGTAAAAAAGTAGGTATACAAACAATGCAAAAGTTGCAATTACTAGAGAAAAAATTTTTTTGAAGCGTTTTTGATTTTTCATTTTATGTTTATGCAAAATTCAAAAAGATACTTATCCGACCATTTTGGTCCCATGATTTGCATTCCTATTGGCATACCTGATGAATCTTTTGAAATTGGTACAGATATAGCTGGGATGCCTACTAAATTTGCCGTTACAGAGAGCACATCGACTAGGTACATTTGTACTGGATCATTTGTTTTTAATCCCAGTTCAAAAGCAGTTACCGGAGAAACAGGAGTTATCAGTAAATCTACTGAATTAAAGGCTTTTTGAAACTCAAATTTTAACTTAGCTCTTACTTTACTTGCTTTTTTGTAAAATTCATCACCATAACCAGCACTTAAACAATATGTACCAATCATTATCCTTCTTTTTACTTCTTTTTCAAAGTATTTTGATCTTCCTTCTATCATGTTAATTTCATAATCATCAGAAACTTTTTTACCATATCTAACACCATCATATCTAGCTCTATTTGATGAAATTTCTGAAGGTACCAATATGTAATATACAGCTAAAGCATATTTAGTTGATGGAATTGAGATATCTCTAACTTCATAATCATTTGTTTTAAAAAATTCAATTTTTTCATAAATTGCATCTTTTATATCCTTGTCAATGGAATCATTGAAAAATTCTTGTGGAATTCCAATGACTGGCTTTCTGTTAATCATTAAGTCTTCGGTGACATCTGTAGTAGCATCCTTGATGTCTCTGCCTTGCATGATTTCTTCTAACAATATTAAATCTTCAGGATACCTTGTAAAAAAACCCGGAGTGTCAAAAGAACTACCCATAGCTCCTATTCCGAATCTACTATTGCGTCCATAGGTGGGTTTGTAGCCATAAAGACCACAAAAAGAAGCAGGTAACCTAACTGAGCCTCCAGTATCTGTACCTAGGGAAAAATACCCTACTCCACTTAGTAAGGATGCAGCTGATCCAGAACTTGATCCACCGGGAGTCTTATTAAAATCAAGTGGATGACGTGTTGGACCAAATCCGGAATTTTCTCCACTACCACCAAATCCCCAAGGATCACAATTGGTTTTTCCTATCAACACTGCACCTTCATCTAAACATTTCTGAACTACTGTAGCTGTATAAGGAGCTATAAAGTCTTCCATATACCTTGAAGCAAATGTTGTTTTAGTGTTTTTTACCAAATAAAGATCCTTAACTGTAAAGGGAATACCAAACAGTTTCATTTGTTGTGCTTTTTCAGGACTTGTTCGTAACATATCGTCTAAATCTTTTGCTCTTTTTAAAGCTTCTTCTTCAAGAATTGTTACAAAAGAGTTAATTTTTTCATTAGTAGATTTTGCAAGTTCTAAATGTTCTTTCGCTAACTGAAAAACTGTTATTTCACCATTCAAAATCCTTTGACGTGTGCTTGATATGTTTAATCTCGATGGAATATGCAGTTTATTTGTCATATATGTGATTTTTACCATTAGTATCACAATTTTATCAAAACTGAAGTTTTGATTGTTTTTTTTTTCCGTTTTTTTTATAATTCAATTGCTATTTGGCCTCATCTTCTAACGGTTAGGAAACCGGGTTTTCATCCCGGCAATCGGGGTTCGATTCCCCGTGAGGTCACCACTATTAAGAGCTTACTGACTATATTTTATCAGTATAAATTTGCTTAATTTGATAATCATATTTGTTTACAGTTATACCGAATTAAGTTGTAACGAATTTTGGTGAAATTTATAAAAAATAAAATCAGCAAGAAATTCATCTAGAATTATTACTTGTTAACCAAAAGATAATTGAAGTAAACTTAATGTGGGTAAATAAGTATAGAATGATAGAAGACTTTAAAAATGAAAAATAAGTTATTGACAAAGTATAGGTTTTGTGGTTAAATATAATATTATTGTTAACTAAAAAAATATGGGAGATACACCACTAGAACCAGGTCCAGTAAAAGATCTAGGACGAATTGAAGCTGCAAAAGTTGACAAACTATTTGAAGCAGTTAAACAAGACAAGCACAAGCAAATGGCAGGCATTGTAGCTACATTTTTAGGAGATTTTAACAAACGAGATAATTTAACTCGTCAGGACATCGAAGATTTTACAAAAAAATTTTCCGATCCACAGGGATTTATAAATGCTTTGCCCCTTTTTTTACATCATATTGAAATACGCAACAGTGTGCAAAAAAGAGAAGAATATGTACTTGCTGCCGAAACACTTGGAAAACTTGTTTATGGTGATATGTGGCAAGATCCTACGACAAAAAGAGCTTTTCAAATTGCTACAGATAAGCGAATGGCAGGCATTGTAGCTACATTTTTATTAGGAGATTTTAACAAACGATATAATTTAACTTGTCAGGACATCGAAGATTTTATAGAACAATTTTCCAATCCAGAGGCATATAAAAATGCTTTGCCCCTTTTTTTACTTGATATTGAAATACGCAACGATGAGGAAAAAAGAAAACGATATGTACTTGCTGCCGAAATACTTGGAAAACTTGTTTATGGTGATATGTGGCAAGATCCTACGACAAAAAGAGCTTTTCAAATTGCTACAGATAAGCGAATGGCAGGCATTGTAGCTGGATTAGTTTTAAGAAATTTAAATCGAAATATGTTAACTTATCAGGACATCGAAGATTTTATAGAACAATTTTCCAATCCAGAGGCATATATAAATGCTTTGACCCCTTTTTTACGCAGAATCAAGAAAGACTACGGTGAGGACATAAAAAATGCATATGTATCTGCTGCCAAAACACTTGGAGAACTTGTTTATAATGTTAATGTTCTGGAACAGTATCTGGGTCAAATGGATGGGGGAGGGATGAAAGGAGAAGTGTAAACGG